>NZ_CEEDOS010000019.1:0-86922 GCF_979256525.1 Klenkia sp. AC732
CCTCGCCGTGGCGCAGCAGGTGGACGACGGTGGGCTCGGGGGCGGGCAGTGGCAGCTCGCCGACGGTCGGCGCGGGCGCGCCCACCGTGGTCGCTGGTGCGGGCGCGGGCTGGCCGGTGTGGGTCACCGTGACCTCCGCGCCGGCGGCCAGCGGCGTCCCGGCGGGCGCCACCTCGACCACGACCCCCGCTGCCGCGTCGCCCGCGGCCGTCTCCACGGAGACGACGGTGAGACCCAGCGCGGTCAGCTCCGCGGTCACGTCGGCCAGCGGCCGGCCCACGTAGGCCGCCGGGTCCAGGGTCACCGTCGGCTCGGTCTCGGCGGGGGCCGCCGACGTGGTGGTCGGCCCGGCTGCGGGCACCGGCTCCTCGGTGTCCCGGCCGATGCCCAGCAGCAGCGCGACGCCCACCCCCACCAGGACCAGCGCGCCCAGGACACCGGCCAGCAGCAGCGGCCGGCGCCGTCCACGGGGCCCGTCGTCGTCGGGCCCGGCGTCCTCAGGCCCCTCGTCATCGGGACCCTCGTCATCGGGCCCGTAGCCGGGCAGCGGGGTCTCCCCCGACACCAGACCCGGGTCCAGCAGCGCCGTCACCCCGGCCGGGGGCACCAGGTCCAGCAGCTCGGTGCCGGCGGTGGAGGGGTCGCCCGCACGGGCCCGGGCCACCGCGGCGACGACGGCGTCGCCGTCGGCGAGCCGCCGGTGCGGGTCCTTCACCAGCATCGCGGCCACCAGGTCGCGGACCGGCGCGGGCACCGAGGACGGCAGCGCCGGCGGCTCGTCCCGGATCTGGCTCAGCGCCACCGCCACGGAGCTCTCGCCCTCGAAGGCGCGGCGGCCGGCGAGCAGCTCGTAGGCGACCATGCCCAGGGCGTAGACGTCGCTGGCCGGCGTGGCCGCGCGGCCCTCGGCCTGCTCGGGCGAGAGGTAGTGCGCGGTGCCGATGACCTGGCCGGTGAGGGTCAGCGAGACGCTCTCCGCAGACCAGGCGATGCCGAAGTCGGTGACCGCGACCGACCCGTCGTAGCGGACCAGCACGTTGCCCGGCTTCACGTCGCGGTGCACGATGCCGACCTCGTGCGCGGCGGCCAGCCCGGCCGCGGTCTGGGCGACCACCTCCAGCACCTGGTCGGCCGGCAGCGCCCCCTCCCGCCGGACGACGTCGGCGAGGGACTCCCCGACGACCAGCTCCATCACCAGGTAGGCCAGGTGCTCGCCGTCGGTCGCCTCGGTCTCGCCGTAGTCGAAGACGGCGACGACGTTGCGGTGGTGCAGCAGCGCGGTGTGCCGGGCCTCGGCGCGGAAGCGGGCCAGGAACCCCTCGTCCCCGGCGTACTCGCTGCGCAGCACCTTGACCGCGACCGGGCGGCCCAGCCGCTGGTCGTGCGCCCGCCAGACCCGGCCCATGCCGCCGGTGGCGATCAGCGACCGGAGTTCGTACCGGTCACCGAAGACGCGGGTCGCTGGGTCCACCCGCCCATGGTGCCCGGTGGCCCCGGGGACGTCGACGGACCGCTCAGCCGAAGAGCGCGCGCCCCCACCAGTCGTCGGGGCCCTGGACGCCCGGCGGGCAGGCGAAGACCGCCGAGGAGGTGTGCTGGACGTACTCGTTCATCGCGTCCAGCCGCAGGTTGCGCTGCACCTGGACGAACCCGGTCTCCGGCGCCGACTGGTAGCAGATGAAGAACAGCCCGGCGTCGAGGCGGCCCAGGCCGTCGGAGCCGTCGACGAAGCTGTAGCCGCGGCGCAGGATCGCCGTCCCCGAGTTGGTGGGGTGGGCCAGGAAGACGTGCGAGGTCTCCGGGACGGCGAACTCGCCGTCGACCTGGGCGGTGAAGTCGACCGGGTCGAACTCCCCGCGCTGGCCCAGCGGCGCGCCACTGCCCTTCTTCCGGCCGATGGTCTGCTCCTGCTCGATGAGCGTGGAGGTGTCCCAGGGCTCGATCCGCATCCGGATGCGGCGGCTGACCAGGTAGGAACCGCCGTCCATCCAGGACCCGGTCCCCGACACCCAGACGAACCGGTCCAGGGTCTCGGGCTGCTCGGCCTTGAGGTTGTCGGTGCCGTCCTTGAAGCCGAACAGGTTGCGCGGGGTCGCCTGGGCCGAAGAGGTGGACGACGTCCGGCCGAAGCCGAGCTGCGACCAGCGGACGCCGAGCACGCCGGCGGCCAGCCGGGACAGGTTGCGGATGGCGTGCACCGCGACCTGGGGGTCGTTGGCGCAGGCCTGCACGCAGACGTCGCCGCCGCTGATCGCCGGGTCGAGGGCGTCGCCGGGGAACGCGGGGAGCTCGGTGAGCTCGGCGGGCTGCCGGTCCGCGAGGCCGAAGCGGTCGACGCCCTCGGCGGTGCGGAAGAGGGTGGGGCCGAACCCGACGGTCAGGGTGAGCCCGGCCGGGGGCAGGTCGATGGCCTCGCCGGTGTCGTCCGGCGGGGCGTACTCGCTGCCCGCGGT
Source organism: Klenkia sp. AC732 (assembly GCF_979256525.1). NCBI lineage: Bacteria > Bacillati > Actinomycetota > Actinomycetes > Geodermatophilales > Geodermatophilaceae > Klenkia > Klenkia sp. AC732. The sequence goes on from NZ_CEEDOS010000019.1 coordinate 2,454, forward strand.
GGCCCCGATGGGGCCGGCGTCCTGGCCCTGGGTCATCCGCCGGGCGGCGGCGGTCCAGGCCTGCAGCACCTCGACCAGGGCGTCCCGGTCGTCGGTGAGGACGTCGAAGGCCACGAAGTGCAGCCGGTCCTGGGCCGGGGTGACGATCCCGGCCTGGTGGGCGCCGTGGAACGCCACCGCCTCGGTGACGCCCGCACCGGCGGCGGCCGGCTCGTCGGCGGTGGCCCGCCCGATCACCCCGCCGGCCGCGCCGGCGGCGAGCACCCCTGCGGTGCCCGCGCCGGCGACGCCGAAGAACCGTCGACGGGACAACCCGCCCTGCTCGGCACCCACGACTGCTCCTCTGCCCGTCAACTCACCGGTCGGGTCACTGGTCGGCGACGACTGCCGCCACCTGGCTCACGGACTCGCTCAGCGCGGTGATGCTGTCGCTGAGACCGCGCAGCTGGTCCTCGGTGAGCGTGTCGTGCAACGCCCATCCGTCACCCTGACGGTACTGCTCCAGCTCGGCCTCCGTGGCGGCGAAGCGCTCGTCGATCTCGCCCACCAGCTCGGGGTCGGCCTCCTCCAGGAAGGGACGCAGCGCCTGGACGGCGGCCTCGGAGCCCTCGAGGTTGGCCGCGAAGTCCCACAGGTCGGTGTGCGAGTAGCGGTCCTCCTCGCCGGTGATCTTGCCGGTGGCGATCTCGTCGAGCAGGGCCTTGGCGCCGTTGGCCAGCTGCAGCGGGTCCAGGGTGACCTCGTTGGCCCGGGCGACGATCTCCTGCACGTTGGCCAGCAGGTCGTCGGCGTAGGGGCCCATGTCCGAGACGTCGCCGGTCTCCCACAGCGCCTGCTCGATGCGGTGGAAGCCGGTGAAGTCCTCGCCCTCGGCCTGGTCGCCCTCGCGGCCGTCGATCAGCGGGTCCAGGTCACCGAAGCTCTCGGCGACCGGCTCGATCCGCTCCCAGTAGGTGCGGGCGACCGGGAACAGCGCCTGCGCGGCCGGGACGTCACCGGCCTTGACGGCCTCGACGAACGCGGTGGTCTGCTCCAGCAAGGCGCCGGTCTGGCTCTGCACGTAGCGCTGGTAGTCCTCGCCGGCCTGCTGCAGGTTCTCGTCCTCGGACAGCTGCGCGGCCTCGCCGCTCACGACCAGGGCGTTGCGGATGCCGTCGCCGACCATGCCGGGCTTGCAGACGGTCTCGTAGTCCCCGGCGGGCAGCTCCACGAGCAGCTCGCGGGCGACCCCGGGGGCGATGTTCTCGACCTCGGCCATCACCCGGTCGCCCTCGGCGTAGACGTAGAACTCGGTGACCTTGCTGCCGGAGTTGGTCACCGTGAACTGGTGGGTGCCGGCCTCGAGCTCGCTGGTCGCGACGTCGCAGGTGTCGTCGCTGGCGGCGACGGCGATGTCGTCGCTGGCCTCCCCCGCCGTGGACCCGGAGTCGGTGGACCCCCCGCCGCAGGCGGCGAGCAGGGTGAGGGTCGCGAGGGAGGTCGCGGCGAGGGCGTTACGCAGGGGCGTCGACATGCTGGGTGCTCTCCGGGGTGGTCGTGCGGGGTGCCTGGGCGGCCGAGCGGCCGGGCAGGAGGAACAGGGCGAGCACCGGCACGAGGTAGGCCACGTAGGCCACCATCTCCAGCACCGTGGGCTGCGCCGAGACGTGGAAGACGCCGTCGAGGACCGCGCCCCACCAGCTGCCGGGGTCCAGCCAGCCGGAGGCGTCGTAGGCGTAGGTGGTGAGGCCGGGCAGCACGCCGGCCTCCTGGAAGTCGTGCACGCCGTACTTGAAGATCCCGGCCGCGATGAAGATCAGCAGCACACCCGAGACGGTGAAGAACCGGGACAGGTTGATCCGCACCGCACCGGCGTAGAGGGCGAAGCCCAGCACGACGGCGGTGGCCAGGCCCGCGAGCAGGCCGACCAGCGGGGTGGAGCTGACCGCGCCCTGCGCGGAGGCGAAGAAGAGCAGCGTCGTCTCCAGGCCCTCCCGGACCACCGAGGCGAACGCGATGCCCACGACGGCGCCCAGCCCCAGGCCGACGGCGTCGTCGAGCCGGCCGCGCAGCTCACCGGACAGCTTCCGGGCGGTGCGGCGCATCCAGAAGACCATCCAGGTCACCAGCGCGACGGCGATGACCGAGGTGATCGCGTCGAAGAGCTCCTGACCGGGCCCGCCGAGCACCGTCGTCGACACGTAGGACAGCGCGGCGCCGAACCCGACCGACAGCACCACGGCCGCGGCGACCCCGCCCCAGACCGGGAGCAGGTGCTGCCGACGGCCGGTCTTGACCAGGTAGGCGACCAGGACCGAGACGATGAGGACCATCTCCAGGCCCTCACGCAGACCGATGAGGTAGCTGGGGAAGAACACCGATCCCACGGGACACACCTCCTGGCACGACGACGCCCCCGGCCGGTCCGACTGAGGGCAGGCTGACCTTAGGCGCCGTCTGCCGGTACGTACAGGCCTGCCAGACAGTTCCCAGCGGGACCCTGGTCACGACGGCGCCCGGGCCGGTCCTGGTGAGGACCGACCCGGGCGTCGTGGGTGGAGCTGGGTAACCGCGGTTTACCCGACGGTCAGCGCTGCAGCTCGAACCGGTCGAGCTCCATGACCTTGGTCCACGCGGCCGCGAAGTCCTGGGCGAACTTCTCGGTGGTGTCGTCGGAGGAGTAGACCTCGACGATGCCGCGCAGGATGGCGTTGGAGTTGAACACCAGGTCGGCGGCGGTGGCCGTGCGCACCACGGTGCCCTCGGCGTCCACACCGTCGTAGACGCCCTCGTCGTCCCGCGAGGTCCGCCACGAGATGCCCAGGTCCAGCACCGTCCGGAAGAAGTCCTGGGACAGGACGCCGACCCGGTCGGTGAAGACACCGTGCTGCACGCCGCCGGTGTTGGCGCCGAGCACGCGGAGCCCGCCGACGAGGACCGTCATCTCCCGGGCGGTGAGGCCCAGGTTGAAGGCCTTGTCGACCAGCAGCTGCTCGGGCTGCAGCTTGCTGCCAGGCAGCAGGTAGCTGCGGAAGCCGTCGGCCTTGGGCTCGAGCCACCGGAAGTTCTCCGGGTCGGTCTGCTCCTGGGTGGCGTCGGTGCGGCCGGGGGTGAAGCCCACGGTCACCGGGACGCCGGCGTCGGCGGCGGCCTTCTCCACCGCGGCGGTGCCGGCGAGGACGACCAGGTCGGCGAAGGAGACCTTCTTGCCGGTCTCGGCCTCGAAGGCGGCCTGGACCGACTCGATGGCCGGCAGCACGTCGGCGACGCCGGCGTTGACCGCCCAGTCGACCTGCGGCTGGAGCCGGATGCGGCCGCCGTTGGCGCCACCGCGCTTGTCGGTGTCGCGGTAGGACGCCGCAGCCGACCAGGCGGTGTGCACCAGCTGGGACACGGTCGGGCCCGAGGCCAGCAGGCGCGCCTTGAGGTCGGCGATCTCCGCCTCGCCCACGAGCTCGTGGTCGACGGCCGGGACCGGGTCCTGCCAGATGAGCTCCTCGGCCGGGACGTCGGGGCCCAGGTAGCGGCTCTTGGGGCCCATGTCGCGGTGCAGCAGCTTGAACCAGGCGCGGGCGTAGACGTCGGCGAAGTACTCGGGGTTCTCGTAGAAGTTCCGCGAGATCTCCCGGAAGCCGGGGTCCACGACCAGGGCCATGTCGGCGGTGCTCATCATCGGGGCGTTGCGCTTGCCCTCGATGTGGGCGTCGGGGACGAGCTCCTGCGCCTCGGGGTTGGTCGGGCCCCACTGCTTGGCGCCGGCCGGGCTGAGGGTCTTCTCCCAGTCGTAGCTGAAGAGCATCTCGAAGTAGGTGTTGTCCCACTGCGTGGGCGTGGGGGTCCACGCGCCCTCGAGGCCGCTGGTGATGGTGTCGGCGCCCTTGCCGGTGCCGTACTGGCTGATCCAGCCCAGGCCGTTGCCGTGCACGGGGCAGCCGGAGGGCTCGGGGCCGACCAGCTCGGGGTCCCCGGCGCCGTGGGTCTTGCCGAAGGTGTGCCCGCCGGCGACGAGCGCGACGGTCTCCTCGTCGTTCATGCCCATCCGGCTGAAGGTGACCCGGATGTCGTGGGCCGAGCCCAGCGGGTCCGGCTTGCCCTGCGGGCCCTCGGGGTTGACGTAGATCAGGCCCATGGTGACGGCGGCGAGGTGGCCGTCCTCCAGGTCCAGCGGGGTGTCGTCGGCGTAGCGCTCGTCGCCGAGCCAGGTGTCCTCGGGGCCCCAGAAGACCTCGTTGGGCTGCCAGGAGTCCTTGCGGCCGAAGGCGAAGCCGAAGGTCGGCAGGCCCATGTCGTCGTGGGCGACGTTGCCGGCGAGCACGAGCAGGTCGGCCCAGGAGATCTTGCGGCCGTACTTCTGCTTGATCGGCAGCAGCAGGCGGCGGGCCTTGTCCAGGTTGGCGTTGTCGGGCCAGCTGTTGAGCGGGGCGAAGCGCTGTCCGCCCTCGCCGCCGCCACCGCGGCCGTCGGCGCTGCGGTAGGTGCCCGCGGCGTGCCAGGACATCCGGATGAACAGCGGGCCGTAGTGGCCCCAGTCGGCCGGCCACCAGTCCTGCGAGGTGCGCATGACCTGGACGAGGTCGCGCTTGAGCTCCTCGACGTCGAGCTTGGCGAACTCGGCGGCGTAGTCGAAGTCCGCGCCCAGCGGGTCGGCGTCGGCGGCGGAGCGGTCGAGCACCCGCAGGTCGACCTGGTTGGGCCACCAGTCCTGCACCGAGCGGGGACGCCCGCCGTGCACCGGCTCCGGCGCCTTGATCGCCGGGTTCTCGCTCTCGCTGGTGCTGGCGGACTCGGTCTTGGCGACCTCGGTCTTGTCGTAGTCGGCGGCGTCGACGGTGGACTTGTCGTACTCGGTCACGGAGTGCCTCTCTCTTCGGGACGGTCGAGCGGGAGCGGTTCGATCGGTGCGGCGGAGCACGAGGGGCACCGGCCCCAGTAGATGACCTCGGCCTCGTCGATGACGAAGCCGTGGTCCTGGGAGGGGCTCAGGCAGGGCGCCTCGCCGACGGCGCAGTCGACGTCGGCGATGACGCCGCAGGAGCGGCAGACGACGTGGTGGTGGTTGTCCCCGACGCGGGCCTCGTAGCGGGCCACCGAGCCGGAGGGCTCGATGCGCCGCACCAGGCCGGAGCCGGTCAGCACCTTGAGGACGTCGTAGACGGCCTGGTGGGAGACCTCGGGCAGCTGCTCCCGGACCCGCCGGATGACGGTGTCGGTGCTGGCGTGCGGGTTCTCCCGGACGACGGCGAGCACGGCCAGGCGCGGGCGGGTCACGCGCAGGGCGACCCCGCGCAGCGACTGCTCGAGCTCGGACGTCGTGGGCACCACCCGAGCATGCCGGTTGTTCTTGAACGAGTCAAGGAAAGACCGGGTGGCCGCCGGACGACGGGACGGGGCAGGACCCGTTGACAGCGCGGGGGCCGGTCGCCACGGTGTCCGCGACACGGGGACCGCGGCCCGCCTCCGGACGCCGTGTCCCCGGCAGGGGTCGGCGGCGACGGGGCAGGTCGCCGACGCGCCCACGGTCCCCGCTCCCCCGGTCCCGCTGGACGGGAGCGGGGACTTGCCCGGCCCGTCGTCCTGCACGAGGGTGGGCATTACTGACCGCACGGTCAGTGAACCGGTCCTGAGGAGCGACGATGGCGTCCACCCGCGAGGTCTTCCTGGTCGACGGGGTGCGCACACCCCAGGGCCGCTACGGCGGCGCACTGGCCGGCATCCGGCCCGACGACCTGGCCGCGCTGGTGGTCGCCGAGGTGCTGCGCCGCTCGGGCGCGCCCGCCGACGCCGTCGAGGAGGTCGTGCTGGGCGCGGCCAACCAGGCCGGCGAGGACAACCGGGACGTCGCCCGGATGGCCGTGCTGCTGGCCGGGCTGCCCGACACCGTGCCCGGCTACACGACCAACCGGCTGTGCGCCTCGGGGCTGACCGCCACCGCCTCGGCCGCGGCGTCGATCCGGGCCGGCGAGCTGGACCTGGCGATCGCCGGCGGCGTCGAGTCGATGACCCGGGCGCCCTGGGTGATGGCCAAGCCGGGCACCCCGTGGGCCCGCCCGGGCGAGGTCGTGGACACCTCGCTGGGCTGGCGGTTCACCAACCCGGTCTTCGCCGCCGCCGACCGCGCCGTCGAGCACCCGGAGGACCCGGCCACCCGCAAGGTGACGCTGTCGATGGGCGAGACCGCCGAGGAGATCGCCGCGCTGGACGGCTGGACCCGGGACGACTGCGACGCCTTCGCCGTCCGCAGCCACACCCGCGCGGTCGCCGCCCAGGAGGCCGGCCGGTTCGACGCCGAGGTGCTCGCCGTGGAGGTGCCCGGCAGGAAGGGCAGCACCACCGTCAGCGCCGACGAGGGCCCCCGCCCGGGCTCCTCGATGGAGTCACTCGCCACGCTCAAACCGGTCTTCCGCACCGGCGGCGTGGTCACCGCGGGCAACAGCTCCCCCCTCTCGGACGGCGCCGCCGCCCTGGTGCTGGCCAGCGCCGACGCCGTCGAGCGGCACGGGCTGACCCCGCGCGCCCGGGTCGTGGTCTCGGCCAGCGCCGGCGTCGCGCCGAACGTGATGGGCCTGGGACCGGTGCCCGCGACCGAGAAGGCACTGGCCAAGGCCGGCTGGACCGTCGCCGACCTGGACGCCGTCGAGCTCAACGAGGCCTTCGCCGCCCAGTCCCTCGGGGTGCTGAGGCGCCTGGGGATCGACGAGGAGGTCGTCAACGCCGACGGTGGCGCGATCGCCCTGGGCCACCCGCTGGGCTGCTCCGGCGCCCGACTGCTGGTCACCCTGATGGGTCGCCTGGAGCGCGAGGGCGGCCGGCGCGGGCTGGCCACGCTGTGCGTCGGCGTCGGCCAGGGCGTGTCGATGCTCGTGGAGCGGGTGTGACCCCGCGGCAGGTCGGCGTCGTCGGCGGCGGGCGGATGGGCGGCGGGATCGCCCAGGGCCTGCTGGGCACCGGCGCGCAGGTCCACGTCGTCGAGGCCGGGGACGAGGCGGCCGAGGCCGCGCGGGCCCGGATCGCCGCCGGGCTCGAGGAGGCCGACCGGCGCGGCAAGCTCACCGGGACCGTCGAGGAGTCGCTGTCCCGGCTGGTCCTGGTGGACACCCCCGCCGACCTGCCGCCGGGCCTGTCGCTGGTGGTCGAGGCGGTGCCCGAGGTGCCGGCGCTGAAGATCGAGGTGCTGCGCGCCGCCGAGGCCGCGATCGGCCTGGACGCGGTGCTGGCCACCAACACCAGCTCGCTGTCGGTGACCGAGCTGGCCGCGGCCCTGCAGCGCCCGGCCCGGTTCGTCGGCATGCACTTCTTCAACCCGGTCCCGGCGTCGAAGCTGGTCGAGGTCGTCGTGGCCGCCGAGACCGCCGACGACGTCGTCGCGACCGCGCAGGCGTGGGTGCGCGAGCTGGGCAAGACCGACGTCGTCGTCCGGGACTCCCCCGGGTTCGCCTCCTCCCGGCTGGGCGTGCTGCTGGGCCTGGAGGCGATCCGGATGCTGGAGGAGGGCGTGGCCTCCGCGGAGGCCATCGACCAGGCCATGGAGCTGGGCTACCGGCACCCCATGGGCCCGCTGCGCTCGACCGACCTGGTCGGGCTGGACGTCCGGCTGGCGATCGCCGAGTACCTGGCCGGGGAGCTGGGCGACCGCTTCGCCCCGCCGCAGCTGCTGCGTGACAAGGTGGCCGCCGGTGACCTGGGCCGCAAGACCGGCCGCGGGTTCCACGACTACTCCTGAGGGGACGACGATGTCTCAGAGCCAGACCGTCACGCGCACGGACGCCGACGGCGTCGCCACGATCACGCTGCTGGTGCCGGGCCTGTCCCGGCAGTCCCGGGCCGACCTGACCGAGACGATCCGGGCGGTCGCTGCGGACGAGTCGGTGCGCGCGGTGGTGCTCACCGGCTCGGGCCGGGCGTTCTGCGTCGGGCAGGACCTGGCCGAGCACGTCCAGGCGCTGCGCGGGGACGCCAGCACCTCCCTGGACGTCGTCGCGGACTCCTACAACCCGATGGTGCTGGCGTTCACCGCGCTGCGGGTGCCGACGGTCGTGGCGGTCAACGGTGCGTGCGTGGGCGCCGGGCTGGGCCTGGCGCTGCGCGGTGACCTGCGCGTCGCCGCCGCCGGGGCCAAGTTCGGCACCGCGTTCGCCGGCATCGGGCTGGGCAGCGACTCCGCGCTGGCCTCGGCGCTGGTGCACTCGGTGGGCGGCTCGCGGGCCACCGAGCTCCTGCTCTTCCCGGACACCTTCACCGCGGAGACGGCCGGCGAGTGGGGCCTGGTGCACCACGTGGTGCCCGCCGAGGACGTGCTGGCCACCGCCCAGCAGCTGGCGGGGCGGCTGGCGGCCGGCCCGACGGCGGCCTACCGGGCGATCAAGGAGGTCCTGGCGACGGCGGCCACCGACTCCCTGGAGGACACCCTGGCGCTGGAGGGGCGGCTGCAGAAGGCCCTGGGGCAGACGCACGACCACATCGAGGCGGTCGAGGCGTTCCTGGCCAAGCGGGCCCCGGACTTCACCGGCCGGTGACCGGTCCGCTGCCCGCGGGCCGGCTGCTGCTGGTCCGGCACGGCCAGTCCGAGGCCAACGTGGCCCTGCGGCTGGACTCGCTGCCGCCGGGTGCCCCGCTGACCGGCGACGGACAGGAGCAGGCCCGGGTGCTGGTGGAGACGCTGGCGGACACGCCGGTGTCGGCCGTGCTGGCCTCCCGGGCGACCCGGGCGCAAGAGACGGCGGCCCCCCTGGCAGCGGCGCTCGGGCTGGACGTCGAGGTGGTCGACGGCGTCCAGGAGACGTTCGTCGGCGACCTCGAGGGACAGGCCGGGTGGCCGGTGCTGGAGGAGTACGACCGGGCCTACGGCCAGTGGTTCGCCGGCAGCCCGGGTGTCCGCCCGCCCGGGGGCGAGAGCGGCACGGAGGTGCTGGACCGGTACCTGCCCGTGGTGGCGCACCTGCGCGCGCGGCTGGAGGCCGATCCGCAGCGGTCGGTGGTGCTGGTCAGCCACGGGGCGGCGATCCGGTGGGTCACCACGTCGGTGTCCGACGTGCCCGCGGCGTTCGCGGTGTCCACGCACCTGGCGAACACCGAGCTGGTGGTCCTGGCGCCGGTCGGCGCGCATTGGTGGGTCTGCGAGCGCTACGGCCCGCACGTGCCGCCCTTCCTCGCCGTCGACACCACGGTGGCGCCGCCGGTCTGACCCGGGTCGGCCGGGTCGGTCCGTCCTGGTCGGGGTCAGTACAGGAGGTCCGCGCAGGCCTCGCAGGACTCGGCGTCGGCGCCGTCCCAGCGCTGCTCGACGTCGACGCGGGCCAGGGCGCCACAGACGGCGACCTCGCAGGCGCCGTCGACCTCGGAGGGGCTGCGGTGCAGTTCGACGGCGTGCCACAGGCCCGAGGTGCGGCCCTGGGCGGCGGCGAGGGTGAGGACGAGTTCGCTGGTCATGACCCCACCGTCGGCGTCCGCGCGGGTGATGTGCAGCCGCGTCACTGACGAACTCACCCGGACGGGTTGGTCAGGATCTCGCCCTCAAGGCCGGGAACGCGCAGGTGTGCATGCGTGTCCGCGACCCTCAGAACTCCTCCCAGGTGGCCGGGTCCTGCCGGGGATCGGTCCGCTCACCGGTCGCCAGGGTGTCCATCCGGGCCAGGTCGTCCTCGCCGAGGGCGAACCCGAAGACGTCGAGGTTCTCCCGCAGCCGCTCCACCGAGCTGGCCTTGGGGAAGGTCACCAGACCCTGCTGGACGTGCCAGCGCAGGACCACCTGGGCCGGGGTGACGCCGTGCTCGGCGGCGATCCCGGTGACGACGTCGTCGGTGAGCAGGTCGCCGCCGTTGGCCAGCGGGGACCAGGACTCGGTGACGATGCCGCGCCGGTCGTTCTCGGCGCGCAGCTCACGCTGGGGCAGCCGGGGGTGCACCTCGATCTGGTTGACCGCCGGGACGGTGCTGGCCTCCTCGCCCAGGCGGGCCAGGTGCTCGGGCAGGAAGTTGGAGACGCCGACCGCCCGGGTCAGTCCTTCGGCGGCCAGCTCCTGCAGGGCCTGCCAGGACTCCACGTAGCGGTCCAGCCGGGGCAGCGGCCAGTGCACGAGGTACAGGTCCACGTGGTCGAGCTGCAGGCGGCGCAGGCTGTCGGTGAGGGCCTGCTTGGCCTGGGCGTACCCCTGGTCGGCGCCGCGCAGCTTGGTGGAGACGAACACCTCCTCCCGCGGCAGGCCGGCGTCGCGCAGGCCCTGCCCCACGCCCACCTCGTTCTCGTACTCGGCCGCGGTGTCGACGAACCGGTAGCCGACGTCGAGGGCCTCGCGGACGAAGCGGCGGATCTCCTCGTCGCCGACCCGGGCGGTGCCCAGGCCCAGCTGCGGGATCTCGACGCCGTTGTCCAGCCGGACGGTGGGGGTGGGTGTCGTCACCGTCCCCTCCTGCCCCGTCCGGTCGTCCGGGGAAACCCAGCGGACCGGCGCGGACCGACATAGCGTCGGGCGCATGCAGCTCATCAAGCACGGTCACGCCTGCGTCGTCCTCTCCGACGGCGACCGGCGCCTGGTCCTGGACCCCGGGTCCCTCACCGAGGAGAGCGCCTGGGCCGGCGCCACGGCGGTGCTCATCACCCACGAGCACTTCGACCACCTCGACGTCGGCCGCACGAAGCAGGCCCTCGCCGACGACCCGGCCCTGGAGGTCTGGACCAACCGCTCGGTCGCCGAGCAGCTGGACGCCGGTGACCGGGTGCACGTCGTCGGCCACGGGGACGCCTTCACCGCCGCCGGCTTCGACGTGCAGGCCCACGGCGAGTTCCACGCCGTCATCCACCCCGACATCCCGCGGATCGCCAACGTCGGCTTCCTCGTCGACGGGCAGGTGTTCCACCCCGGTGACGCGCTCACCGACCCCGGCGTCGCCGTCCCGACGCTGCTGCTGCCCCTGCACGCGCCCTGGTCGAAGACCGGGGAGCTGATCGACTACCTGCGCCAGGTGGCCGCCCCGCAGGCCTACGCCGTGCACGACGGGCTGCTCAACGACACCGGTCTCGGCGCCATCACCGGGATGGTCGGCGAGCGCGGTCCGGGCACCCCGACGACGGTCACCCGGATCGCGCCCGGGGAGTCCGTGACGGTCTGAGTGCAGGCCCACGCTTCGTCGTCGGTGCGCGTGGGGTAGACCGTGCACATGCCAGCTGAGGACGCCCGTGAGGACTACGACATCGAGGAGCAGGGCGACCACGAGTACGTCGTGCGGCTCGTGGACCAGGGAGAGACCGTCGAGACGTGGTTCCGGCTGAGCCCGGCCGCCCTGGACCGGCTCGGGGTCAGCGAGGACGACGAGGAGGACCTCGTCGCCCGGACCGTGGACTTCCTGAAGAAGCACCAGGACGTCGCGGACTTCCCCGACATCGTCGAGATCGAGGACCTGCTGGCCAGCTACGACGACTACGAGGACGCCGTCTCCAGCTGAGCCGTCGCCCCGGTGCCCGCGGGACCGGGGTCAGCGGGTGCTGGGTCAGAGGGTGCTGGGCACCCCGGTCAGCCGGGGTGCCAGCCAGCGGGCGACGGCGAGGTACTTCTCGTCGGCGTGGTTGTCGACGCAGTGGTCGCCGTCGGCCCACTCCTGCCACGTCTTGTCCGTCGAGGCGGACAGGTCGTGGATGGGCCGGGCGTTGGCGATCTTGAAGACGGCGTCCCGCTTGCCGTGCTGGACCAGCAGCGGGCAGGTCAGCCCGGCCAGCGTCGCGGCGTCCAGCTCGAGGTCGTCCATCAGGGTCTTCGCGCCGTCGGCGTCGTCGGCCATGCCGAGCATCGCCTGCACCTTGGACAGGAACCGCGGGAAGCGGGTGTGCGTCTCGCTGGGCCGCACGGTGCCGCCGGTGACCACGCAGGCGGCGATCCGGTCGTCCCGGGCGGCGAGCAGGGCGGCGAGGTGGCCGCCCATGCTGTTGCCCCAGACGGCGACCCGGTCTCCGAGCCGGTCGTCGGCCAGCACGTGGCTCACGGCGGCGGACAGCGCGAGCTGGACGTCGCGGTCCAGGTGCAGGCCACCCAGCACCCGGGTCTCGCCCTGGCCGGGGGCGTCCAGCAGGAACAGCGCGACCCCGCGGTCGCGGACCAGCTCGGCACCGGCGGCGTACTCCTCGCGCCAGGCGTCCATGCCGCCCAGCACCATGACGACCGGTGGCCGGACGGCGCCGTGCGGGCGCAGCAACCAGCCGCGCAGGCTCTTCCCGGCCCACGGCACCTCGACGTGCTCGGCCGGCGGGTCCAGCAGCGCGCCGGCGGCCCCGAAGGAGTCGACCAGGTCGCGGTACAGCGCCTGCTTGGCGGGGCCGTCCTCCAGCGGGATCTGGCCGAAGCTGTAGCAGGCCGCGGCACGCAGGAACCTGTCCCGGGCGGTGGCGGTGTCCCCGACCTCCATCGCGGCGACGGCGGCGCGGGTCTGCCGGGCGGCGAGCCTGCCGGCGACGTCGGACCACGCGGAGCCGGCGGACACCCCGGCGTGCAGGGCGTCGGCGTCCCCGGCCTGCATGCCGTTGCCGACCATCCGGTGGCGGGGCATCGCGCGGATCAGCGCCGCGGCGGCGGCCTGCCACTCGACGGCCTGGACGACGGCGCTCATCGGGGCACGCTCGTGCGGGGTGCTGCGGGGCTCACGCCGTCCTCCTCGGGGCGGGCCGCGTCACTCGACCCTCTCCTGGTCAACGGTAGAGCTGATGCAGGGTTCCCGCCGGGTTCAGCCCCGACCGTCCACCTGGGCGATGTGCTCGGGCAGCTTGGCGAGCTCGCCGTCCACGGTGCGCTGGACCATGCGCCGGGTGGCGTTCCTCTGCACGAAGCGGACCAGCCCCGAGCCGCCGCGGGGCTGGTGGGTGACGGTGATGGTGACGTCGGTGCCCTCGCTGCCGCCCATGCCGGCGTCGGCGAGCTCGATCCTCGTCGTCCAGGTCTCCGGCGTGAGGTCCAGCCTGGTGACGACGACCCGGGCCGGCGTCCACTCGACGATGGTGCCCTTCGGCGCTCCCTCGTCCGGCGCGCGCCCCTCGTCGAGCCGGCCGGGCGCGCAGACGAACGTCGTCCCGGTGCCGGCCGGGCCGTCGGCGACGTAGGAGACGTCGCAGACCGCGCAGTAGGGGTGCAGGACGGCGAGCGCGCGCCAGACGTCCTCGCGGCGGTCGGGCACGCGGCGGGTACCGCTGGCGGTGGTCATGCGGCTCCAGACGTCGGGTGCGGCGGCGTCCCCGACGGTATCCGGCCTGGCTGGGTGACCTGCCTCGCGTCCGCGGTGGGCGGCGGGTGGGCGGTGGGCCGGCCGGTGCCGCTCAGCGACCGTTGACCGACACCTCGAACTCGACCTGGCTGACGTCGGGCCGCAGCCGGGAGAACGAGTGCACCAGCGGCCGGCCCGCGGTGTCGCGCACCGTCGTGCGGACGACGAGCAGCGGGGAGCCGGCGACGACCTGCAGCACGTCGGCCTCCTCGACCCCGGCCGTGCCCACGTCGACGACCAGGCGCGCGTGGGCGAGGTCGGCCTCGTACTCGCGGCGGAGGAACTCGTAGAGCGAGCCGTGCCCGAAGTCCTCGGTGGCGGCCTTGGGGTAGGCCTCGGCGGGCAGGAAGGAGCGCACCACGTGGTTGGGCAGCCCGTCCACCGACCGCAGGCGCACCAGCTCCACGACCTCGTCGGCCGGGTCCAGCAGCAGCTCGGTGGCCACCGGGACGGGCGCGGGGACGACGTGCTGCTGGAGCACCGTCGTCCCCACCTGGGCGCCCTGCTCGGTCATCACGGAGTGAAACCCGGCGATCCGGTGGACGAAGCTCTCGCGGTACTCGTGGCGGATGCCCGGCCGGGTCACGTAGGTGCCGCGCCCCTGCTCCCGCACCAGGTGGCCGTCGGCCACGAGGCCGTCGACGGCCCGGCGCAGGGTGATCCGGCTGACGCCGTACTCCTCGCAGAGCACGGGCTCCGGCGGCAGCAGGGCGTGCTCGGGCAGTCCGGCGACCCGTCGGCGCAGGTGCTCTCGGACCGCGAGGTACTTGGGACCTGCTTCCGGGCTCGCCACGACCGAAAGGTACTCGATCAGGAGACGTCTAGACGTCATGACGTCGCACGGCATTTGAGGGCAGGAGGGATCCGTTTCGGTACCGATCCCGTCACCAGGAAGCGGAACAGGATCGCGCACAACGCACCTGGGATCGATGCCATGCGGCTGTGACGCAGGCCGCGCACGGGTCTACCCTGCGACGCGCCCCGCCCCCACGTGCGTCAGGACGCCTCGATGGACCCCCAGCAGGCCACCCCCCGGCCGGCCGGTCGACCCCGCGACCCCGGCCTCGACATCGCCATCCGCACCGCCGCCATCGAGCTCATCGGTGAGGGCGGCATCGAGGCGTGCGCCCTGGACGAGGTGGCCCGCCGGGCCGGCGTCGGCAAGGCGACCATCTACCGGCGCTGGGCCAGCAAGGACGCCCTCGTCGTCGACGCCTTCCGGTACTCCCCGCCCATGGAGGTCCCCAGCACGGACCAGGGCAGCCTGGCCGCCGACGCCCGCGCACTGCTCGCCGGCCTGGTCGCGTCGCTGGAGACCCCGCTCGCGCTGGCCACCCGACAGCTGATGCCGATGCTGGCCAGCCACCCCGAGATCGCCGAGGTCTACCGGACGCGCTTCGCCGGGGCCTGGACCCAGGCGATGGACGACGTCCTCGCCCGGGCGGAGGCCCGCGGCGAGGTGGCCCCCGGCGCCTTCCCGGTGCTCGCCCTGCGCGCCGCCTCCGCCCTGGTGACCCAGCGGTGGCTGATGCACGTCGGCACGCCCGACGAGGCCCTCGTCGACCAGCTCGTCGAGGCCCTCGTCGTCCCCCACCTGGCGACCGCCTGACCCACTGCGGGGATACCGAGACCCGTGGGGCCCGACCCGGCTCGGCCGCTCCGGCGGCCACCTGTCACCATGCCACCGTGACCAGGGAGGACTGGCGGGAGAAGAAGCGCGGCGCCACCCGCCTGCGCCTCTCCCAGGCTGCCTTCGCCCTCTTCGAGCGGGACGGGTACGAGGCCACCTCGGTCGGGGACATCGCCACCGCCGCCGACGTGTCGGTGCCGACCTTCTACGCCTACTTCCGCACCAAGGAGCACGTCGTGTTCCCCGACCAGGACGGCGCCTGGATCGCCGGCCTGCTCACCGAGCAGCCCGCGGACCTGCCGCTGCCCGAGCGCGTCCGCCGCGGTCTGCAGCGCCTGGTCGCCCAGCTCACCGAGAGCGACGCGCAGGCCCTGCTGCACCGCTGGCGGCTCGCCCTCACCGTCCCGGCGCTGCGCTCCCGCGGGGCCGACCGGGAGACCGCGTCCACCGCGGCGCTGGTCGACGTGCTGGGCATCGACCTGTCCACCTCCGAGGGCGCCGCCCAGGTCGTCGTCATCGGGGCGTGCATGGCGGCCTCGACGACGGCGTTCCTGCGCTGGGCCGCCACCGACGGCGAACGGGACCTCGGCGAGCTGGTCGACGAGGCCTTCGAGGCGCTCCGCTCGATCTGAGCCTCAGGCCGGCTGCAGCTCGATGACGGTGACCTCCGGCCGGGCGCCGACCCGCATCGGCGGACCCCAGTACCCGGCCCCGGCCGTCACGTAGAGCTGGGTGTCGCCCTGCCGGGACAGCCCCTCCACGGCCGGCTGGTCCAGCAGCACCGCGTAGTCGAAGGGCCACAGCTGCCCGCCGTGGGTGTGCCCGGACAGCTGCAGGTCCACCCCGGCGGCCCGGGCCTGCTCGACCTGCACCGGCTGGTGGGCCAGCAGCACCACCGGGCGGCTGTCGTCCCGGCCGTCCAGCGCCGCGTCCAGGTCGGCGCCGTGGCCGGGCAGCCCGGACTCCGCAGCCGTCCGGTCGTCGATGCCGGCCAGGTCGAAGGAGGCCCCCGACCGGCCCAGCTCGACCCGCTCGTTGCGCAGCACGTCCACACCCAGGGTGGGCAGGTGCCGCAGCCAGTCCTCGGTGTCGGGCACGAAGTACTCGTGGTTGCCGGTCACGAAGAACGCGCCCTGCCGGCTGACCAGGTCACCCAGCGGCGCGACGTCCTCACGCAGCTCGGACAGCGACCCGTCCACCAGGTCCCCGACGATCGCGACGACGTCGGGCTGCTGGGCGTTGACCGTCTCCACCAGCCGCTCGAACCGGCGTCCGCCGTAGGTCGCGGACAGGTGCCCGTCGGAGAAGGTGACGACCGTGTAGCCGGCCAGCTCCGGGGCCAGCCCGGCGATCCGGATCGGCACCCGGCGCACCACCGGTGCCGAGTTCGCCGCCCACGCGCCGTAGCCGGCGGTGCTCACCGCCGCGACGCCCGCGGTCACCGCCAGCGAGCGAGCCAGGAACAACCGCCGGGAGACGTCGGCCGGCGCTGCGGCCGGCGCTGCGGTCGGCACGGCGGCGCTGCACCGCCCGCAGCACCCAGCGGACCGGCTCCAGCACCAGCAGCGCCAGGAAGGCGTAGAACGCCACCCCCAGCCAGCTGTAGCCCACCCAGTCCAGCGGCCCCTGCACGGAGAACGGCAACGACCGGCGGCCGACCACCGCTGCCGTGGGCAGCACTGCGAGGACGACGGTCAGCACGGTGAGCCAGCGGCGCAGCCGACCCGGGCGAGTCGTGCTGCGGACCAGCCGCAGCCAGAGGAACGCGTGCAGCAGCAGCATCGCGAGCAGGACCACGGAGCCGAAGCCCAGCAGGGCGATCAGGGACAGGGGGTGCTCCAGTCAGAGGGGTCGTGAGTCAGACGCCGAAGACGCGCGCGGCGTTCCCGCCGAGCACCAGCCCGACCGTCTCCTCGTCGGGCAGCAGTGCCGCGACGGCGCGCGCGTTGGCCGCGACACCGGGGACGCCGGGCCAGTCGGTGCCGAAGACCATCCTGCGGGTCAGCCGGGCCCAGGAGTGCCCGGCGTAGTACCCGGGCAGCCGGCGTGGCGGCAGCCCGGACAGCTCCAGCCAGACGTTCTCCCTGGCCAGTGCCATGAACGCGGCGGCGTCGTACCACCAGCCGCGCCCGCCGTGGGCCAGCACGACGTCCATGGTGGGGAAGTCCCCGACGACCTCGTCGAGCAGCACCGGGTCGGCGAACCGGTTCATCGAGCCCGGGAACGAGCTGGTGCCGCAGTGCACCACCACGGGGACGCCGCGGGCCCGGCACACCTCGTAGGCCGGGTAGAGCGCCCGGTCGTTGCAGGCGAACCCGCCGTGCACCGGGTGCAGCTTGAGCGCCACCGCACCCAGGTCCAGCTGCCGCTCGACCTCCTCCCCGATCGGGAAGTGCAGGTGCGGGTTGACGTTACCGACCAGCTTGAACCGGTCGGGGTTCGCAGCCACCACCGGCAGCACGTCCTCGGCGGGCTGGATGCCGGTGGCCTTGGGGCTGTGCTCGGTGAACAGCAGGGCGACGTCGACGCCCTCGGCGGCGAAGAGGGTGTCGAGCTGCGCCGGGCGCACCGTCCCGTCGGCGTCGTACACGCGGCCCAGCACGGCGGGGTCGCCGAACCGGTCCGCCCACTGCGCGAACGCCGGCTTCAGCGTGGGCAGTCGGGCCGCGTGCACGTGCGCGTCGACGAGACGGTGGCCGTCGAGCACGTCCTCAGCGCTTCCCCACGGCCCCGTTCAGCACCGGGCCGATGGTCGGCCACAGCTCCCAGAAGTCCTCCTCGGCGCGCAGTGCGCGGGCCTCCTCCAGGGCGTGCAGGCGGCCGAAGGTCCAGGCGTTCTCCCCGGCCCCGAACGCGGCGATGCCCAGCTGGCGGCACTGCTCCCGGGTGACGACGGTGTCCTGCATGTCACCGAGGACGTCCTGCACCTTCTTCATGGCGTCGACCAGGCCCATCACGGACCCGCCGAGCACCGGCGCTGCGACCTCGGCGGTGTAGCGGACCCGCTTGCCGGACTTGCGCACCTCGTGCAGCGCCAGCTCGTAGGGCGACTCGACCGCACCCGGGGACTCGGCGGGCGGGGTGGTGCCGATCGGGGCGCCCCCGCGCTCGGCGTCCTCGGCGGTCTCGACCTGGCGGCGCATCCGCTTCACGGTGTGCCTGAGCACCTCCCGCAGCACGTCCTCGGCGGGCTCGCCGGCCCGCTCGGTGAGCGGCGGGTGCTCGACCAGCTCGAACAGGGTGTCCAGCAGGGTCAGGTAGCGGGCGGTGCCCAGCACGGCGCCCGCCCGGTCCCCGCCGGCGGCCTCGCCCTGCAGCTCGGCCTGCTGCAGCCGGGCCGCGACCGGGCCCAGCACCAGCTCGGGCGGCTGCGCGGCGACCAGTGCCCGCAGGTGCTCGAGGGACACCTCGGCGTCCCGGGTCCCCGACAGCTCCTGACCCAGCCACTGCAGCTCGGCGCGGACCGGGTCGGTCTGCTCCCGGACCAGCACCGGCCGGTAGGCGGCCAGGATGCTGCGCAGCCGGCGGCTGGCGACCCGGACCTGGTGCACGCCGTCCGGCACGTCGGTGCGGACCATCAGGTCGGCCCGCTGCAGGGCGGCCAGCTGCGCGGCCACCGCAGCGACGACGACGTCACCGGCCTGGGGCACCGCGGCCAGTCGGGCCTCCTCGGCGGCGGCCGCCTCGGCCTCCTTGCGGGCCTTCTTCGCGGCCTTGGCAGCCGCCTTCTCCTCGGCGGCACGCTGCTTCTCGGCCTTCGCCGCGGCCTTGGCGGCCGCCTTGGCCTCCGCGGCCCGGCGGGCGAGCTCCGCGGCCCGGGCCTTCTTGCCCTCGGGCAGCGGCTCCTCCTCGGCCGGCTCGGTCTCCTGCGCGGTCGGCTCCTGGACGGCGTCCTCGTCGTCCTCGGGCTCCCCGACCGGGGACACGTCGTCGTCCTCGTCGTCGGGCTCGGTGGGCTGCGGCGCCAGCCGCCCGGCCAGCACCGTCGCCAGCTTCGACTGCGAGGCCGAGGCGCGGGCCCCGGAGACGACCAGCTCGGCGCCGACGGCGGACAGCAGCTCCTCGTCGCCGTCCACCAGCTCGACCTCCACCTCGCGCCACGTGGTGACGACGGCGGCCTGGCCCGGGCCCGCGGGCAGCTGGGTGCCGGTGACCAGGTCGTCGGCCACCTCGGCCAGCACCCGGCCGTCCTCGGCCAGCAGGGTCACGACGGTCCGCCGGGTGGCCAGCGTGGCGACGGCGGCCGCGGACGCACGCCGGACGATGCCGAGCACGGGGGTGATCACCGCGCGCGGCGGCGCCTTGACGGCGCGGCCCAGCGGGGAGTGGAACTCCCGGCGGGCACCGGCCGCCGCGGGCAGCTTGAGGTGCCAGCCGGCGTCGGTGCCACCCAGCCGGCGGCGCAGCGTGACGTGCGCGCGGGCCAGCCGCAGGTCGGCGGTGTCGTAGTAGGTGGCGGCCAGCTCGTGCACCACCGGCGCACCCACCGAGGCGACCCCCGGGACCCCGCTGAGGTCGGGCAGTGCGAACGCCTCCTCGACGTCGAACTTCCGCTCGATCTCCACGTGTTCGGTCGCCACGGTGCACACACCCCTGCTCGTCGGTCCGCCCGGACCTGGGCGGATGTCAGGGGCTTGATACCGCATCCAGGTGAACGGCAACCGTCGAGTCGATCTTGGGACCGACGGCGCCTACCGTGGCCGACGATGCGACGGCGACCGCGTGACCTGCTGCCCCTGGCCCTGGCGACCCCCTGGGCGGTGTGGGCCGGGCTCCGCGCGACCGGTGCCGAACGGGGCTTCCCGTGGGTGCCGGCGATGTCCTTCACCCCCTACGCGGCGGCCACCTCGGTGCTCCCCCTGGGCGTCGCGCTGGCCCGCCGGTCGGCCCCCGGGACGGCGCTCGCCGCCCTCGCCACCGGGGCGCTGGGCGCCGCCGTCCTCGGCCGTCGGGGCACCCGCCCCACACCCACCGAGGGCGGCCGCCCGTTCCGGCTGGCCACCGTGAACATGCTGCACGGCCGGGCCGACGCCGGCGGCCTCGTCGCCCTGGTCCGGGACCACGACCTGGACGCCCTGGCCCTGCAGGAGGTCACCCCCGAGGCCGAGGCCGCGCTGCGGGCCGCCGGCATCGGCGACCTGCTCCCCCACGACCACGTGCTGCACGCCCGCCCCGGCAACCCGCCCGGCGCCGGTGGCGCGGTCTGGTCCCGGCACCCGCTCACCCGGCGCGGCCGGGTGCCCGGCCGGTTCGACCAGCCCCGCGCCCTCCTCGCCGTGCCCGGTGGACCGCCCGTCGACCTCACCGCCGTGCACACCCAGCCGCCGGCCCGGTCCCGGCGCGACGTCGCCCGCTGGGAGGCCGACCTGCACGAGCTCCCCGACCCCGCGCCCGACGTCGTCCGGGTGCTGGCCGGGGACTACAACGGCACGCTGGACCACGCCGCCTTCCGCCGACTGCTGGGCCGCGGGTACGTGGACGCCGCCCGTGCCGCCGGCGAGGCCCTGACCACCACCTGGACGCCGCAGTCCGTGCCGCAGCCCCGGCTGGTCATCGACCACGTCCTCGTCGACGCCCGGGTCGGCGTCCGCTCGGTCCGGGTCCGCCGCGTCGCCGGCAGCGACCACCGGGCCGTCGTCGCCGAGCTGGTGCTGCCCACCGCCTGACCGGCGCCCGAGGGAGGCGCCCCGGGCGGCGGGTGCGCACACCGCCGCCCGGGCAGGCGTTCACTGCCCAGCCCGGTGCCGGCCTGCACCTGCGCCGTGTTGCTTCCCGGTGAACTCTCGTCCCACCCGGGGCCGACCTGGCATGGGATCCCCCGCATACGGCGTGGGCCCTCTGCCGTATGCGGGGGATCCCATGCCGGGGCGGGTCAGCGGCGGTCGGCCTGGAAGGGGAACCGGGCCCGGACGCGGGCGACCTCGGCGGGGTCGACGTCGGCGAGCAGGATCGTCTCGCCCCCCGCCGCCGTGGCCAGCAGCTCGCCCAGCGGGCTGACGATCCGGCTGTCCCCCACGTGCTCGGTGCCGTCGCCGGCGGTGCCCACCCGGTTGCAGCCCACGACGTAGGCCTGGTTCTCGATGGCCCGGGCCTGCAGCAGGGTCTGCCAGTGCAGCCGCCGCGCCGCGGGCCAGTTGGCGGGGACCAGGTAGACGTCGGTGTCCGGGGCGAGGGCCCAGAACTCGTCGGCGAAGCGCAGGTCGTAGCAGACGAAGAGGCTCACCCGCAGGTCCCCGACCTGCACGGTCACCGGCGCGGAGCCCGCCCGGAAGCGCTCGTGCTCACCGGCGTGGGTGAACGGGTGCAGCTTCCGGTACCGGTGCACGGTGCCGTCGGGCCCGGCCAGCACGAAGGAGTTGTAGGGCCGCGGGTCGTCGGCCGCGACCTCGGCGCACGAGCCGCCGACCCACACGCTGTGCTGCTGCGCCTGCGCGGTGAGCCACTGCGCCGACGAGCCGCCCTCGGGTTCGCCGATGCCCTCGGTCATGGAGAACCCGGTGGAGAAGGTCTCGCTGAGCAGCACCAGCTGGCCGCCTGCAGCGGCCGCTCGCGCGACGTGGTCGGCCAGCCGGGCGTGGTTGGCGGCCCGGTCCTCCCAGGCGATGTCGTGCTGGACGACGGCGATCCTCACGCGGTCAGCCTCCCCACGGCCTCGGTGAGCACCTCGTCGCGCTTGCAGAACGCGAACCGGACCAGGTGCCGGCCCAGGTCCGCGTGCTCGGGTGTGTAGAACGCCGAGCTGGGGACGGCGACGACGCCCACCCGGTGCGGCAGCTCCCGGCAGAACGCCAGCCCGTCCCCGGGGACCCGGACGGTGGCGAAGTAGGTGGCCTGCGGGCGGACCACCGGCAGCCCGGCAGCGGTCAGCCCGGCGACCAGCAGGTCCCGCTTGCGCTCCAGGTCCGCGGCCAGCGCGTGGAAGTACGCGTCGGGCAGCCCCAGCCCGACGGCGATCGCCGGCTGGAACGGCCCGCCGTTGACGTAGGTGAGGAACTGCTTCGCCGTCCGGACGCAGGTGACGAGCTCGGCCGGGCCGCAGACCCAGCCGATCTTCCAGCCGGTGGTGGAGAAGGTCTTGCCGCCGCTGGAGACCACCAGGGTGCGCTCGCGCATGCCGGGCAGCTCGGCCAGCGAGACGTGTTCGGCGCCGGAGAAGACCAGGTGCTCGTAGACCTCGTCGGTGAGCACCAGCAGGTCGTGCTCGTGGGCGAGCTCGGCCACCAGCTCCAGTTCGGCGCGGGAGAAGACCTTGCCGGTCGGGTTGTGCGGGGAGTTCAGCAGCACCAGCGTGGTGCGCGGGCCGACGGCGGCGCGCAGGTCGGCCTCGTCGAAGACCCACGGGTCGGTGCTGACGCCGTCCCCCGTCGGCGGGTGCAGCGGCACCGGGCGGACGACGCCGCCGGCCATCGCGATGCCGGCCGCGTAGGAGTCGTACAGCGGCTCGAAGACGACCACCTCGTCGCCGGGGTCCAGCAACCCCAGCAGCGCCCCGGCCAGCGCCTCGGTCGCCCCGGCGGTCACCAGCACCTCGGTGTCCGGGTCGTAGGACAGCCCGCGGAAGCGCTGCACGTGCGCCGCCACCGCCTCGCGCAGCACCGGCAGGCCGGGGCCGGGCGGGTACTGGTCCAGCTGGGTCCCGATCGCGGCCCGGGCGACGTCGAGCACCTCGGTGGGGCCCGGGGTGTCCGGGAAGCCCTGGCCCAGGTTGACCGACCCGGTGGCGACGGCGAGCGCGCTCATCTCGGCGAAGACCGTCGTCCCGAAGCCCTGCAGCCGCTGGGCGAGGTGCGGGGTGCTCATGGCCCGAGCCTCCCTCACCGCACGGCCACCAGCACGTCCGGTGGCACCACCCAGGGCCGGTCGGGGTAGCGGTCCAGCACGACGGTGACCTTGCTCCGGCCGAGGGAGGCGATCACGCCGACCTCACCGCCGAGGTAGGCCGGCACGCCCCGGCGGGTGCGGGTCGGGACGATCCGCACCCGGTCGCCGGCGGCGATGGGATCGCCCCGGTAGTCGGTGAACGACGCGCTCACGCCCGCTCGAAGCGGACCGCCCGGGTCCCCGGGTCGGCGACGGTCAGCCGCACCCGGACCTCGGCACCCGGGGTCAGCCGCCCGTCGCACCGCGCTTGGACGGCGAGGTCGGTGAGCACCACGGTGGACCGCTTCTCCTCCGCGTCCAGCACGACCGCGTCGAAGACCTCCCCGACCCGGCCGGCCAGCAGGGTGGCCTCCACCAGGTCGACGACGGCGCGCTCCACCTCGTGGGTGCGCCGGTCCGAGGCGGCCATCAGCGCGGGCAGCGCGGGCAGTGCGGCCCGCAGCTCCGCCGAGGGCTGCTCGCCGGCGGCCAGCGCCAGGCACACCTCGGTGCCGAACCTGTCGACCAGCCGACGCAGCGGGGCGGTCACGTGCGCGTACTCACCACCGACGCCGCCGTGCCCGGGCTGAGCGGGCGGGGTGCCGTCGAAGGCCGTGTAGGCCGCGCCGCGCAGCAGTGAGGCAGCGGCGTCCAGGAACGCGGCCTGCCGGGGTTGGGCCGGGTCCAGCCCGCCGATGACCTCACCGGGGGTGGCGCCCGCGGGCCAGTCGACGCCCAGGCCGGGGGCCAGCCGGCGCAGCGCCGTCACCGCGCCCGGGTCCGGCGGCGGCAGGGTGCGCAGCACGCCGACCCCGCCGTCGAGCATCAGCCGGGCCGCGCAGCGTCCGGTGAGCAGCGAGATCTGCGCGTTCCAGCCCTCGACGTCGGACTGGCCGCGGAACACGACGGTCCACCCGCCGTCCGGGCCGGCCTCGACCTCCTGGGACGGCGTACCCAGCTCGATCGCGCCGCGGTCGCGGGCCCGGGCCTGCAGCAGGCGGCCGATCTCGGGCAGCAGCTCCAGCTCCGGCGGCACGTCGGCGCCCACCGACTCGTAGTCCAGCTGGGCCCGGCTGCGGACCCGGGCCCGGCGCAGGTCGACCGCGGTGACCTCGCCCTCGGTGTCCAGGTCGATGGTCCACAGCGCAGCCGGCCGGAGCTCGCCGGGCAGCAGGCTTGCCGCGCCCTCGGACAGCTGCGGCGGGTGCAGCGGCGTCCGGCCGTCGGGGCAGTAGACGGTCTGGCCACGGCGACGGGCCTCGGCGTCCATCGCGCTGCCCAGCGGGACGAAGGCGCCGACGTCGGCGATCGCGTAGGAGACCCGGTAGCCGCCGTCGGTGCGGGCCAGGTGCACGGCCTGGTCCAGGTCGCGCGCGCCGGGCGGGTCGATGGTGACCAGCGGCAGGTCGGTGGCGTCGTGCTCGGGCAGCGGCGGGTCGGCCGCCACCCGGTCGGCCTCGGCCAGCACGTCGGCCGGGAACTCCTCGGGGACCCCGGCCTCCGCCCTGATCGCGGCGAAGTCGAGCGGACCGGACACCTTCAGCACGCGAGCCACGGCGCCACCGTGGCACAGCGCGCGGTTCCACGTGGAACGAGCCGGTCAGCGCAGGCTGCCACCGAGGTCGGCAGCAGCCAGGAGCGTCACCAGCACGGGGACGACACCGGTGGCCGGGACCCGGTGCCGGCCGCGCCCGTCGGCCTCGACCACGCCGGCGGCGGTGAGCGTCGCGAGGTGGTGGTAGACCTGCCCGGACGACGACCCGCCCACCGCCTCGACCAGCTCGGCGACCGTGGCCGGCCCGTGCAGCAACCGGCGCACCAGCTCCAGCCGGACGGTGTGCCCCAGCGCGGCGAGCACCCGCACGCCGGCGGCCGGCGGGAGGTCCAGGACCGCGGCCGCGTCGTAGGCGATGTCCCAGGAGACCTCGCCGTGCAGCCGGACCTGCCCGCTGTAGGAGACCGTGCCGGCCGCACCGGCCGGCTCGTCCGGTGGACGGCCCTCGAGCGCGGCGACCCGGGCCTCCAGGGCAGCCAGCCGCTCACCCACGTCCTCGCTCACCCGCTGATCGTCACACCCGGGGCTCAGCCCAGCACGCAGTCCAGCGCAGCCGCGGCGTCCGGGTCGGTCATCGCGGCCAGCAGCACCTGCTGCTGGGGCAGCCCGGAGGTGAGCGCGACCGTCGTCTCCTCGGCGGTGAGGCCCTCGACGAGCAGCACGCCGACGGTGACGTCGCCGTCCTCGGTGCGCAGCGCGACCGCCTCGGTGAGCACGCCCAGGAAGGACCCGCCCTTGAACCCCAGGCCGGCGTACCCGGGCGGCGGGTCCTGCCACTCCAGCTGGTCCCGTGCCGCGGGCAGCTCGCCGGCGCTGAGGGCCCGGTGCAGCGCGGCGAGCCCGGCGGCGCTGCCGGCCGACGTCGTCGCTGCCCAGGCCGCCTGCGTGGCGGCGTCCGGCAGCGGCAGGGCCTGCAGGCGGGTGGCCTCGGCCGGGTCGTCGGCGTAGTCCTGGGCGGCCTGGTCGGGGTCGGTCACGTCGGGGTCGACCAGGGTCAGCACGTCGCCCAGCAGCGTGCCGGTGGGGGCGTCCTCCCAGCCGAGGTCGGCTGCGGTGGCCGCCAGCGCGTCGGGGCCCAGCAGCTCGCGCAGCAGGTCGGGGGCGGCGTTGTCGCTCTCCTGGACCATCGCGGAGACGACGTCGGACAGCAGCACCGGCGTCGCGGGGTCGGTGGCCCGGAGGCCGTCGGTCGGGATCCCCAGCCGGGCCAGTGCTGCCGGGTGCGCGCCGCCGTCGGTGCCCGGGAGGTACCAGCGCTCCCACTCCCCGACCGGGACGGTCCGGTCCGCGGCCAGCCGGCCGTCCTGGACCGCGGCGGCCCAGGCGGCCAGGTGCACGACCTTGCGGGCCGAGGCGAGCGGGCGCTGCTCGTCGGGGAGGTGGGTGTCCTCGCCGAGCACGAGGGAGACGTCGTCCGGGTGTTCGGCCATCCAGCCGAGGAAGCCCTCGGGGGTGGAGGTGTCCGCGGCGGCCGGGGTGGCCGGGGTGGCGCAGCCCGCGGAGCTGGTCGCGGCGGCCGGGGCGGGTCGCTCCCCCGCGCAGCCGGCCAGGAGCCCGGCCGTCAGCAGGCCGGCGGGCAGGGTGGTGAGCAGTCGTCGGTGCACCAGGTTCTCCGTCCATCCGGAATTCCGTGTAGACGGAGACTGGCAGACCGCGGCGCCGGGTGCCACCGCGCAGGCAGGTAGACAGGCCCCATGCCCGAAGGACACATGATCCACGTCGACGCCCGCCGGTTCGACGAGGCGATGGGTGGCCACGTGGTGCACACCGACAGCCCGCAGGGCCGTTTCGCCGAGGGCGCCGCCGCGCTGGACGGCCGCACCCTGCGCAGCACCGAGGCCTGGGGCAAGAACCTGTTCCTGCGGTTCTCCGGGGACTCCCCGCAGTACCTGCACGTGCACCTGGGCCTGATCGGCGGCTGGACCTGGTGGGACGCCGACCACCGGCAGCTCTCCGGCCGCCCGGTGGTCAACGCCGACTCCAGCAACGTCCGGCTCCGGCTGCGCTCGGGCCGTGGGGACGCCGAGCGCAGCGCCGAGCTGCGCGGCGCGATCACCTGCACCCTCGTCGACGAGGAGGGCCTGGACCGCGCCGTCGCCAAGCTCGGTCCCGACCCCCTGCGCGAGGACGCCGACCCCGGCCTCGCCTGGGCGAAGGTGCGGAAGTCCCGGAAGCCGATCGGCGGGCTGCTGCTGGACCAGGCGGTGACCGCCGGCGCCGGCCTCATCTGGCGGGCCGAGGTGCCCTTCCTGGCCGGCGTCGACCCGCACCGCCCGGGCGTCGACGTCACCGAGGACGAGTTCACGACCATGTGGGCGCAGCTGCGCCGGGTGATGGAGGCCGCCGTGGAACGCGGCGGCGCGGAGATCACCACCGACCCGGCCGACCGCCCCGAGACCGACGGCCACGTCAGCCGGGACGACGCGTTCTACGTCTTCCGCCGGGAGGGTGAGCCCTGCCTGCGCTGCGGGACGCCCATCCAGGTCGCCGAGATGGGCACCCGCAAAGTCTGGTGGTGCCCCATCTGTCAGCCCCGCTAGGGACCTGATCGGCCCCGTCGCAGGGCCCCGCGGCGCGCGGAGCGTGCCGTGGGGGGCGACGGGGTCCTTCCACAGCCCCGCTAGGGACCTGATCGGCCCGCAGGGCCGCACGACCCCCGCCCGACCCCCTCGGGGTGGGCGTCGACGGGGTCGCTAGGCGATGCGGAAGGAGTCCAGGCCCTCGACGCCCACGACGTCCCCGCGGCGCAGCTGGCGGCCCCGGCGCTCTTCGGGCTCGCCGTTGACCGTGATGTCCCCGCTGGTCAGCACGTCCTTGACCTGCGCGCCGGAGGGCACGGCGTCGATCAGCTTGAGCAGCTGGCCGAGCCGGATGACGTCCTCGCCGGCACGGAGCTCGATGGTCTGCACCGGCTCAGTCTCCCCGCAGCTCGTCGCCCACGGAGACCCGCCCGCCGGTCACCGGCATCGCCCCGACGGACAGCGTGCCCTCGTGCGTGCGGTGGATGGTCTTCAGGACGCCGGTGTCCCGGCCGATCCCGCCGGGCTGGGGCCGCGTCGTCATGACGCAGCGCGGCACCGGGTCCAGCACGTCGAGCACGGCGCCGCCGAGTCGCACGCGGGTGCCGACCAGGGCGTCCTCCCCGGCACCGTCGAGGAGCACGTTGGCCCGGAACCGGCGCGGGGCCCAGCTCCCGGTCGAGCCGGTGGACAGCAGCGTCACCCGCGCCGTCGCGTTGTCGTGGAACGCGCCGTCGGCCCCCCGGAAGGGGTCCCAGCGGGACTCCGTCTCCAGGTCGGCGGGGTTCTCGTAGTGCCGCTCCCCCTCGAAGGCGGCCGGGCGCAGCTGCACCGGGCGCCCCACCCAGTCGGACAGGACGGCGTCGTCGTCGGTGACCGTGCCGTCGGGCAGCACCACCTCCGGCCGCCCACCGGTGGTGCGTGCGGAGGCGAACAGCAGGTCGGGCACCCGCCGCGCGGTCAGCCCGAACCCGGTCCCGGTGTCGAACAGCGCCCAGGCGCGGTCGCCCTCGATGCCCTCCGGACCGACGTCGGCCGCGGTCAACCGCTCCCCCTGCAGGGACTTCACCGGGTACCGCCACAGCTCCAGGACGCGCACCGGGACAGTGTGGCGCGGCGAGGCGGCCGCCGTCAGCCCCGTCGGGCTGCCAGCCTGTGCCGGTCGTCGTCCCACCCGGGGACGGCCCGACAGCCCAGGAGCGACCCGATGGCCGACGGCGTGCCCGGCGAGGACCACCCCGAGGAGCGCAGCGTCGTCGACGTACGACTGCCCGACCGGGAGGACCTGCTGGTCTCCTTCGTGCCCGACGGCGGGACGGCGGGCCCCGACCTGGTCGTCACCGTCGCCCAGGACCGGGGCGGGCGACGGGTCCGGGTGCCGGTGGGCGACCAGCTGGAGCTGGTCTGGCTGGACCGGGACACCCCGCGCGCCCGCACCGCCGAGCTGCTCGCCGTCGACCTGGGCGCCGAGCCCACCTGGCGGCTGGCCTTCCGCGGCCCCTCCCGCAGCGCCCAGCGGCGCGGCGCCGTGCGCGCCCCGCTGTCCCTGCCCACCGAATTGGCCGACGGCGACCAGGTCCTGCGCGGCACGTCCTTGGACCTCAGCGAGACCGGGCTGCGGGGCCGCTGGCCGGTCACCACCGACTGGCCGGACACAGGCGACACGGTGACCGCCACCGTCGAGCTGACGATGGGCCGCTGGGTCACCGGCACCGCCGACGTCCGCCGGGCCTTCCGCGGCGGCGACGGCTGGCTGGAGGCCTCCGTCGTCTTCACCGACCTGAGCGAACGGGAGCAGGACCAGCTGCGCGCCCGGGTCTTCGAACGGCTGCGCGAGCTGGCCCGCCGGGGCTAGCCCGCCGCTGGCGTCCAGGACAGCGTCCAGCTGCCCGACCAGGTCTCCTCCGGCGCCAGCACCACCAGGTCGGCGTCGTCGGCGAGCGCGTTGGGCGGGCACGTCATCGGCTCGACGGCCAGGCTGCGACGGCGCTGCCCCTCGGGCAGGGTGTCGCCGCTGTAGACCTGCAGCCACGGCCACTGCTCGTCGACGGCGAGCTCCAGCGACCCCGCCGGGCCGGCCAGCCGGACCCGGGCCCAGCCGTCCTCGTCGCGCACCAGGTCGGTGAGCGGGTCGTCCAGCTCCCGGTCGCCGATGACGCCGACCGCGCCGTCGAAGGGGGTGCGCCCGCCGGTGGGCAGGCCGCCGTCGACGTCCAGCGCCGTGGTCGCCGGCACGTGCAGCTCCGCCAGCCCGACGTCGCCGTCGGCCTGCGCGCCGACGTGCAGGTAGGGGTGCATGCCGACCCCGAACGGCGCCGGGTGGGTGCCGGCGTTGCGCACCCGGACGGTGACCGACAGCCGGCCCGGGTCCAGCCGGTAGTCCAGCGCGACGGCCAGCCGGAACGGGTACCCCGAGCGCGGCTCGAGCACGGTGCCGACGGTGACGGAGTCCTGGGTGCGGTCCAGCACGGTGAACGGCTGCCAGGACAGCAGCCCGTGCATGGCGTGCCCCCCGGGGCCGGCGGTGTCCAGCTGCAGGTCCGCGCCCTCCCAGCTCCAGCGCCCCTCGCGCAGCCGGTTGGGCCAGGGCAGCAGCAGTCCGCCCCGGCGGCCCTTGGGGACCACGCCGGTCGGGTAGCCGTCCAGCACGTCCCAGTCGCCGACGGCCAGGCGGCGCAGCCCACCGCCGCGCAGGTCCACGGCCACCCGCGCGGCGCCGCGCTCCAGCCAGGCGCCCAGGGGCTCCGTCGTCGGCCACGCCTCGCCGTCCGGGCTGCCGCCGGGGGTGCCCAGCAGGTCGGCGAGCACGTCGAGCACCTCGGCCCGGCGGACGGCGGCCGACGGCGCGACCTCGGTCAGCCCGAAGTACCCGTGCACCAGGCCGGGCCCGGGCAGGTGCACGACGGGCACCCCGGCCGCGGCCAGCTCGACGGCGTAGGTGTCGCCCTCGTCGCGCAGCGGGTCGAACTCCGCGGTGGCGACGACGGCCGGCGGCAGCCCGGTCAGGTCGCTGCCCAGCGGCGCGACCAGCGGGTCCCGGGCCAGGTCGCCGGGGACGTACCAGTCGTAGAAGGTCGCCATGTCCGAGGCCTCGAGGAACAGGTCGGTGCCGTTCTCGGCCACCGAGGGCATCGACTGCGAGGGGTCCAGGCAGGGGTAGGCGAGCAGCTGGGCGGCCAGCACCGGGCCGTCCTCGTCCCGGGCCCGGATCGCACAGCCGGCGGCGAGCGCGGCACCGGCGCTGTCCCCGGCGACGACCAGCGGGGCGGTCGGCCAGCGGCGCGCGGCCCACCGGAGCGCGGCCATCGCGTCCTCCAGCGGGGCGGGGTGGGGGTGCTCGGGGGCCAGCCGGTAGTCCACCGCGACGACGGTGGCGCCCAGCCGGTTGGCCACCGCCCGGCACACCGGGTCGTGGGTGTCCAGGTCGCCGACCGCCCAGCCACCGCCGTGCAGCCAGACGACGACCGGGCGGGCGGCCCCTGGCGTCCGACCGCCCTGCACCCGGCCCAGCCCGGACCGGTAGACCCGGACCGCCAGGTCGCCGGCCGGGCCCTCGATCGTGCGGTCCTCGACGTCGGCCACCGGCTCGGGCCGGTACCCCTCGCCCCGGCGGACCAGCGACAGCCGGCGGTACCGGTCCCGGTCGGCGACGGCGTCGCCGGTGACCAGCGGGGTCCAGCCGGCCTCGGTCAGCCGGGCCAGGAAGGGCGGGAAGTGCGGGTCCAGCGGCATGCGGTCAGCTCACCACGTGGCCGACCGACCAGCGACCCCGTGGTCAGCGCGCCAGCGGGTCGGCCGAGGCCGGCAGCAGCGAGACCCGGACGAGGGCGGCCGCGAACCGGGCCAGGTCGTCGCCGTCGACGAGGTCGGCCAGGGCTGCCGCGTCCCCCGGCAGGCCCACCCGGTCGGCGCCGCGCAGGGCCCGGTCGTCCAGGTACGGGCGGACCCACGGCCACACCGCCTGCACCTCCCGGAGGAACACCGCGGCCCCGGTCGGGCCGATGCCGGGGAAGTCCTGCAGCAGCTCCGCGGCGCGACCGACGTCCCCGTCGGCCTCGGTGGCCAGCCGGCGCAGGTCACCCTGCCAGCGGTCCCGGACCTGGGCCGCGAGGTCGCCGAGCTGGCGGGCGGTGCGCTCGTCGTAGCGGCGGTAGTGCCCCCGGCCCAGGGCGTCGACGCGGTCCTGCCAGCTGGCCTCCAGGGTGTGCGCCGGGGTCGTCTCACCGGCGGCGAGCAGCTCCCGGGTCGCGGCGACGGCGATGTCGGCCGAGATCCGGGCCGAGAGCAGCTCGGCGAGGACCAGCAGCTGGAACAGCGGGGCGGGGGTGTCGGCCAGTGTGATGCCGGCATCGGCGGCGTAGGACGTGCCGTGCTCGTCCAGAACCCGGGCGGCGGTGTCGCGGTCGCTCATGCGCCTGCGCTACCCGGTGACGGCCGGGAGCCCACATCGGTGACATGCGTCAGTGGTGCCGGGCGGGGCCCGGGGCGAAGACTCGGGGCATGCCGATCCAGGAGGCCACCGTGACCCAGCCCGAGCTCCGCGCCGCCGACACCGACCGGGCCGCGGTCGCCGAGCTGCTGGGCGAGGCCCTGCGCGACGGACGGCTGACGGTGGCCGAGTACGACGACCGGCTCGCCGCCGCCTACGGCGCCCGCACCCTGGGCGACCTGGCCCCGCTGACCGGCGACCTGCCCGCCCCGGTCCCCGCGCCCACCCCGGCGCCGGCCGGCTGCGCCGCGGGAGGTCAGGACCTGGGCCGCGCCTGGCGGGCCTGGCTCACCGTCGCCTGCATCGTCGTCACGGTCTACCTGGCCAGCGTGCTGGGCACCGGCGACTGGCAGTACCCGTGGCCGGTGTGGGTCGTCGGCCCGTGGGGCGCCGCGCTCGTGGCCCGCACCGTGAGCACCCGGGGCGCGCTGTCCCGCGGCTGAGCCGCCCGTACCGGCCCAGCAACGACGAGAGGCCCCACCCGGACTCGGGTGGGGCCTCTCGTGCTGGTGGGCAAGGGGGGAGTTGAACCCCCACGTCCTCTCGGACACACGGACCTGAACCGTGCGCGTCTGCCATTCCGCCACTTGCCCTGGCGAGGGAGAACAGTACATGCCCCCCACGCGGCATCCGCGGGTGGGTCCGGACGGCGACATAGTCCCGGGGAGTCGCACGCGCCAGCACGGGAGTCCGGTCCGTCCCCGGTTACGATCGCCGTCGGAGTCAGTGGGAGGTCAGCCGAGGGTAGGGAGCGACTGTGGGTGTGCTGCAGCGCTTCGAGCGACGCCTGGAGGGCATGGTCGGTCTGGCCTTCGCCCGGATCTTCAAGGGCAAGGTCCACCCGGCCGAGATCGCCAAGGCCCTGCAACGCGAGGCCACCGAGCAGCGCAAGGTCATGGGCGAGGGCCGCGTGCTCGTGCCCAACGTCTACGACGTCCGGCTCGGCCCCGCCGACTACGACAACCTGGCCGAGTGGTCCGAGCAGCTGGCCGCCGAGCTCGCCGACATGGTCGTGGAGCACATCTCCGACGAGGGCTTCCAGACCTTCGGCGACGTCCAGGTCCGGCTCGAGCGCGACGACGAGCTGCACACCGGCGTCTTCGAGGTCGCCTCGCACGTCGCCGACCCCGGCCGCCCGGCCGCACCGCAGGCCCGCCCGCGCCTGGACGCCGGCCTCGACGACGACTGGGGTGGCCCCGTCCCCGGCCCCACCGGTCCGCCGCCCGTCCCCGCCCCGGGCCGCCCCGCACTGCCCCCGCTCCCGCCGCTGCGCGGGCGCACCGACACCGGTCAGACGGCCGCCCCCGCGGGCCCCTCGGTCATCGGCCGGTCCGGCTCGCGGCCCGGCGTCACCCACGTGCTCGTCGTCGACGGCCCGGGCACCCGGCACGTCCTGCAGCCGGGCAGCAACGTCATCGGCCGCGGCACCGAGGCCGACGTCCGGCTGCCCGACACCGGCGTGAGCCGCAAGCACGTCGACGTCCAGCTCGAGGGCGGCACCGCCGCCGTGCAGGACCTGGGGTCCACCAACGGCACGCTGGTCAACGGCCGGCGCGTCGGCCGCCAGCCGCTGGCCGACGGCGACGTCATCCGGATCGGCCACTCCGTGCTGGTCTACCGGGCGGAAGGCGCATGACCGCGGAGATCGTGCTGCAGGTCTTCCGCTTCGGGTTCCTGCTGCTGCTGTGGCTGTTCGTCTTCGCGGCCTTCCGGGTCGTGCGGGCCGACCTCCTCGGCGGTCGCGCCGGTCGGGTCTCCTCGGTGCCCCCGCGCGCGCAGGCCGGCAAGAAGAAGGGCCCCCGCGGGCCCAAGACCCTCGTGGTCACCGCCGGACCGCTGTCCGGCACCAAGATCACCCTCGGCGAGCAGGCCATCCTCATCGGCCGCGCCGACGACTCCACCCTGGTGCTCACCGACGACTTCGCCAGCTCGCGCCACGCACGGCTGACCAACCGTGGTGGACAGTGGTACGTCGAGGACCTCGGTTCGACCAACGGCACCTACCTGGACCAGCAGCGCGTGCAGGGCCCGCTGCTGGTGGCCCCGGGACAACCCATCCGGATCGGACAGACCGTGCTGGAGCTGCGCTCATGACGTTGGTGCTGCGGTACGCGGCGCGGTCGGACCGCGGCCTCATCCGCGGCAGCAACCAGGACTCGGTGTACGCCGGGCCCCGGCTGCTGGCCGTCGCCGACGGGATGGGCGGGCACGCCGCCGGCGACGTCGCCAGCAAGGTGGTGATCGCCGCCCTGGAGCACCTGGACGACGACGCCCCCACCGGGGACATGCTGCAGTCGCTGCGCAGCGCCGTGTTCGACGGCAGCGAGCACCTGCGCGAGGTCATCCGGGAGTCCCCGCAGCTGGAGGGCATGGGCACCACGCTCACCGCCGTCCTGTTCGCCGGCGGCCGGCTGGCCCTGTGCCACGTCGGTGACTCCCGCGCCTACCTGGTGCGCGACGGCCAGCTCGCCCAGATCACCCACGACGACACGTTCGTGCAGACCCTGATCGACGACGGCCGGATCACCGCCGACGAGGCCAACAGCCACCCGCAGCGCTCGCTGCTGCTGCGCGCCCTCAACGGCCAGGACGTCGAGCCGGACCTGTCGATGCGCGAGGCGCGCGCCGGGGACCGCTACCTGATCTGCTCCGACGGCCTGTCCGGCGTGGTCAGCCACGAGACGATGGCCGACGCCCTGCACGACCCGGACCCGCAGGCCACCGCCGACCGGCTGATCGAGCTGGCCCTGCGCAGCGGCGGACCGGACAACATCACCGTGATCGTGGCCGACGTCGTCGACGACGACGGCAGTGCCCGGATGGACCCGGTCATCGACGGCGCGGCCGGGGACAACCGCGGCCAGCGCGAGGTCGACCCGCGGTCCGCGGCCGGCCGCGCCGCGCTGGCCGACCCCCGCCCGCCGACGCCGGCCGCGCAGATGACCGCCTCCGCACCGCCGGTGGAACGGCGTCGGCCGCTGCGCACGGCGCTCATCGCGCTGGGCACCGTGGTCGTGCTGGGCGCCGCCGCGGTCGGTGCCTACCTGTTCGTGATGGACCACTGGTTCGTCCGCTCGGTCGACGAGGGCGACGTCGGGGTCTACCGCGGGGTCAACGCCTCGATCGTGGGCGTCGACCTGTTCAGCCTGGACACCCCCACCGAGCTGGCCCTCACCGACCTCACCCAGGCTGCCCGCAGCCGGGTGGTCGCCGGGATCGAGGCCGCCGACCGCGACGACGCCGACCGGATCCTGGCCAACCTGCTCGAGCAGCGGCTGCCGGTCTGCCGGACCGCGAGCGCGCCGAGCACCAGCAGCGCCCCCACCACCACCGCCGCGCCGTCCACGGCCGTCGTCCCGGTCGACCCGAACGCCTCCGCGGCGCCCACCGCGGCGCCCACCACCACGGCGGCACCGACCACCACCACGGCGCCCACGACCACGACGTCCACCCGGACGCAGGAGCCGGGAGTGGACTGCCGGGAGGCGGGCTGATGACCGCCGCCATCCCCGGGGGTCCGCTCAGCGTCGGCCCGGGCACCGACCCGCGCCAGGCCGTGCCGGGCGTGGCCGCGCCCCCCAAGCGCCGCAACACCGAGCTGGCGATGCTGGCCTTCGCCGTGGTGATCACCCTCGCCGCGCAGACCATCGTCGACATCACCGTCACCGGCTCCCCCAGCCCGGAGATCGCCACCTTCGGCGTCTGGTTCTCCGGTATCTGGCTGGGCGCGCACCTGGTGGTGCGCAGGTGGGCGCCCTACGCCGACCCGCTCCTGCTGCCCTGCATCGCGCTGCTCACCGGCCTGGGCCTGTCGATGATCCACCGGCTCGACATCGCGGCCAACGCCCTGGGCGAGGCCACCACCACCCGCGAGGACGCACCGACCCAGCTGCTGTGGGCGACCATCGGGCTGGTCCTGTTCATCGCCGTGCTGCTCGTGGTGCGCGACCACCGGGCACTGTCCCGGCTGGCCTACACGATCGGGCTGGTCGGCATGGTGCTGCTGGCGATCCCGGCACTGCTCCCCGCCTCGATGTCGGAGGTCAACGGCGCCAAGATCTGGATCCGGGTCGCCGGGTTCTCCATCCAGCCCGGCGAGTTCGCCAAGATCTGCCTGGTCGTCTTCTTCGCGGCCTACCTCAACGACAAGCGCGACGTGCTCGCACTGGCCAGCCGCCGCGTCCTGGGCCTGGAGATCCCCCGGGCCCGCGACCTGGGCCCGGTGCTGCTGGCCTGGGGCCTGTCGATCCTGGTGCTGGTCTTCGAGCGCGACCTGGGCAGCTCGCTGCTGCTGTTCGGCATCTTCGTGGTGATGCTCTACGTGGCCACCGAGCGCGCCTCCTGGCTGCTCATCGGCGTGATGCTCTTCGCCGCCGGGTCGTCGGTGGCCTACCAGCTCTTCGGCCACGTCCGGGTCCGGGTGGACACCTGGCTGGACCCCTTCGCCTACCGGGACACCGGCGGCTACCAGATCGTGCAGTCGCTGTTCGGGCTCGGCACCGGTGGGCTGTTCGGCGCCGGCCTCGGCGGCGGGCGCCCGGACCAGGTGCCGGTCGCCAAGAGCGACTTCATCGCCGCCGCGATCGGTGAGGAGCTGGGCCTGTTCGGCCTGGTCGCCATCGTGGTGGTCTACCTGGTGCTCGTGGAGCGCGGGCTGCGCACCTCGCTCGTCGTCCGGGACGCGTTCGGCAAGCTGCTGGCCGCCGGGCTGGCCTTCGGCGTCGCCTGGCAGGTCTTCGTCGTCCTCGGCGGCGTCACCGGGCTGCTGCCCCTCACCGGCCTGACGACGCCGTTCGTCGCCTACGGCGGGTCCTCGCTGGTGGCCAACTTCGCCCTCGTCGCGCTGCTGGTGCGGATCAGCGACGCCGCCCGCCGGCCGGCCACCCCGCCCGCTCCCCAGCCGCCCAAGCTGGGCGAGGCGCTGACCGAGGTGGTGAAGCGGTGAACGCCCCGCTGCGCAAGGTCGCGATCAGCGTGCTGGTGCTCTTCACCCTGCTGATCCTCAACGCCAACTACATCCAGGTCATCCGCTCCTCCGAGCTGCGCAAGGACTCCGGCAACACCCGGGTCCTTGCCGAGGAGTACGACCGGGAACGCGGCTCGATCGTCGTCGACGGCGACCTCGTCGCCCAGTCGGTGCCCACCGAGGACACGCTCACCTACCTGCGCACCTACCCGCAGGCCGAGCTGTACTCGACGGTCACCGGCTACTACTCCCTCGTCTACGGCAACACCGGCATCGAGCGCGCCGAGAACGAGATCCTCTCCGGCTCCGACGCCCGGCTGACCTTCCGCCGGATCGCCGACCTGTTCACCGGCCGCGACCCCTCCGGCGGCAACGTCGAGCTCACCCTGGACCCGGCCGCCCAGCAGGCCGCCGTCGCCGGCCTCGGGGACGTCGACGGCGCCGTCGTCGCGCTGGACCCCGAGACGGGCGCGGTGCTGGCCATGGCCAGCACGCCGACCTACGACCCGGCGCAGCTGTCCAGCCACGACCCGCAGGCCATCCGGGACTACTCGGCCTCCCTGGACGCCGCCGACCCCGACCCGCGGGTCAACACCACCGTCGCCGAGCGGTACTCCCCCGGGTCGGTGTTCAAGCTGATCGTCTCCGCGGCGGCCCTGGAGGACGGCTACACCGCCGAGAGCGTCGTCCCCGCACCGCAGAGCTACACGGCCTCCGACAGCAGCCGGCCGCTGTACAACTTCGGCCGCGAGGAGTGCGACCCCAGCGGTCAGCAGTCCCTCGTCGACGCCCTGACGATCTCCTGCAACACCGCCTTCGCCGGCCTCGGCGTCGACCTGGGCGCCGACCGGGTGCGCGAGGCCGCCGAGGCCTTCGGGCTCGACCAGGGCGGGTTCGAGATGCCCCTGGCGGTCTCCGAGAGCACCGTGGGTGACATCGACGGCAACGCGCAGCTGGCCAACGCCTCCATCGGCCAGCAGAACGTCCAGATCACCCCGCTGCAGGGCGCCATGATCGCCGCGGCCATCGCCAACGACGGCGACCTGATGACCCCGTTCCTGGTCGACCAGGTGCAGGCACCGGACCTGACCGTCATCGACCAGACCGAGCCCGAGGTCATGAGCGAACCCGTCTCGGCCGACACCGCGGAGCAGCTGCAGCAGATGATGGTCAGCGTCGTGGAGAACGGCTCGGGCCGACGGGCCCAGATCGACGGGGTCACCGTCGGCGGCAAGACCGGCACCGCCCAGACCACCGAGGGCGGCGACGAGAACCAGTGGTTCGTCGGCTTCGCCGGACCCGAGGGAGAACCCCAGATCGCCGTCGCCGTGTTCATCGAGGGCGGGCAGGGCACCGGCGGTGACCTGTCGGCGCCGATCGCCCAGCAGGTCATGTCGGCGTTCCTGGCCGCACAGGGCGGCAACTGATGGCCCTGCGGGTCGGCAGCCTGCTGGCCGGTCGCTACGAGATCACCGCCCCCATCGCCACCGGCGGGATGGGGGAGGTCTGGCGGGCCACCGACCGGACCCTGGGTCGCACCGTGGCCGCCAAGGTGCTCAAGAGCGAGTACACCGGCGACCGCAGCTTCCTGGAGCGCTTCCGCAACGAGGCCCGGCACACCGCCGCACTCACCCACGCCAACATCGCCTCGGTCTACGACTACGGCGAGACCGTCGAGGACGGCCAGACCCTGGCCTTCCTGGTGATGGAGTTCGTCGAGGGCGAGCCGCTGGTCAGCGTGCTCGAGCGCGAGCACACGCTCACCCCGGCCCGGACCCTGGACGTGCTCGCCCAGGCCGGCGACGGTCTGTCGGCCGCGCACCGGGCCGGCGTCGTGCACCGCGACATCAAGCCGGGCAACCTGATGGTCCGCCCGGACGGCGTGGTCAAGCTGACCGACTTCGGCATCGCCTACGCCCGGGACGCCGCCCCCCTGACCCGCACCGGCATGGTCGTGGGGACCGCCCAGTACCTGTCCCCCGAGCAGGCCCAGGGCCACGTCGTCACCGCCGCCTCCGACGTCTACTCCCTGGGTGTCCTGGGCTACGAGTGCCTGGTGGGCAACCGGCCCTTCGACGGCGAGTCCCAGGTCGCGATCGCCCTCGCCCAGATCAACCGGCCCCCGCCGCCGCTGCCCACCAGCATCCCGGCACCGGTGCGCGCCCTGGTCGAGAAGGCGCTGGCCAAGAACCCGGCCGACCGCTTCGCCGACGGCGGGGCCTTCGCCGACGCCGCCCGCCGGGTCGCCGCCGGGGGCCCCGGACCGGACACCGCCGCGGCCACCACCACCTACCTGCCCGCCGTCGAGGACGACGGCAGCACCCGCACCATCGCCGCTGCCGGGTTCGGCGCCGCCGGTGCCGCGGCCGCCGCCACCCCCCGCGGGCCGCGGACGGCTCCGCGCACCATGCCCCCGCTGCAGGGCCCGCCCGTCGACGAGGACCCCGACGGTGACGCCTGGGACGACGAGCCGCGCCGCCGCCGCTCGCCCTGGCCCTGGGTCGCCGCTGCCGCGGTCCTGCTGCTGGTGCTGGGCGGCGTGCTGGCCTTCACCCTGCTCGGCGACGGCGGGGACACCGGTGGCGGCGGGGACGACAGCCCCACCACCACCGCCCCGGTGACCACCACGCCCGCGCCGACGACGACGGCCCCCAGCACGACGGCCGAGCAGACGACCGAGGAGGAGCCGGCGCCCGAGCCGGAGCCGACCGAGGAGGCCCCGGAGGAGACCACGCAGGCCCCGCCGCCGGCCACGACGACGCGGACCCCGACGCCGTCTCGGCCGTCGGCCACGCCGTCCGCGAGCCCCAGCGTCAGCCCCCCCTCCCCCAGCCCGTCCCCGTCCCCGTCGCCCTCACCGACGGTCCCGGAACCCACGACCGAGGGGGCCGCCACACCGTGACCACCCTCCCTCGCGTCTCCCCGGCCGGACCCCCCGCATCACCTACGCTGCCCGAGGGCCGTGCGGCCCTGCTGCTCCCGGGACCCCGAGCCCGTGTCGCCCGAGAGGACCCCCGATGACCACCCCGCAGGTGCTCGGCGAGCGCTACGAGATCGGGGGCGTCCTCGGCCGCGGCGGCATGGCCGAGGTGCACCGCGGGCGGGACCTGCGGCTGGGCCGCGAGGTCGCCGTCAAGGTGCTGCGCTCCGACCTGGCCCGCGACCCGTCCTTCCAGGTCCGCTTCCGCCGTGAGGCGCAGGCCTCGGCGTCGCTGAACCACCCGGCGATCGTCGCGGTCTACGACACCGGCGAGGACCGCACCACCACGGGCGCCACGCCCTACATCGTCATGGAGTACGTCGAGGGCGAGACCCTGCGCGACGTGCTGCGCCGGGAGGGCCAGCTGCCCCCCGAGCGCGCCATGTCGCTGACCGCGGACATCTGCGCCGCGCTGGACTTCTCGCACCGCAACGGGATCGTGCACCGGGACGTGAAGCCCGGGAACGTCATGATCACCCCGCAGGGCACCGTCAAGGTGATGGACTTCGGCATCGCCCGGGCCGTCTCGGACTCCGCGGCGACGATGACCTCCACGGCCGCCGTGATCGGCACCGCCCAGTACCTGTCCCCGGAGCAGGCGCGCGGCGAGGGCGTCGACGCCCGCTCCGACGTCTACTCCGCCGGCTGCCTGCTCTACGAGCTCGTCACCGGCGCCCCGCCGTTCACCGGGGACTCCCCGGTCGCGGTGGCCTACCAGCACGTCCGCGAGGACCCCCGCACGCCGTCCTCGATCAACCCGGTCGTGCCGCCGGAGCTGGACGCGATCCTGCTCAAGGCGATGAGCAAGAACCCGGCGAACCGGTACCAGTCGGCCGCCGAGATGCGCAACGACCTGCTCCGCGCCGTCGCCGGCCAGCAGGTCGAGGCCACCCCCGTCCTCGGCGACGCCGAGCGCACCTCCTTCATCGGCGCCGGTGG
Organism: Klenkia sp. AC732; assembly: GCF_979256525.1. Lineage (NCBI taxonomy): Bacteria > Bacillati > Actinomycetota > Actinomycetes > Geodermatophilales > Geodermatophilaceae > Klenkia > Klenkia sp. AC732. The sequence continues at coordinate 42,612 of NZ_CEEDOS010000019.1, forward strand.
CTACCCGGGCCACGACGACGAGTGGGACGCCGAGGACGAGGCCGCTGCGAAGCGTCGACGCCGCGGCGTGATCGCCCTCGTCGTCGCCGGCGTGCTGGTGCTCGTCGGCCTGGTCGGCCTGATCGTGGCGCTCAACAGCAACGGGGACGACACCCCGGTGGAGCCGACGGTCGCCAGCGTGCAGGTGCCCGTCGTCGTCGGGCAGGACCAGGCGGCCGCGACCACCGCGCTCACCTCGGCCGGGCTGGTGGTCGGTGCGGTGACCGAGCAGGCCGACGACGCCGTGCCCGCCGGTCAGGTCGTCAGCACCGACCCGGAGGCCGGTGCCACGGTCGACGAGGGCACCACGGTGGCCCTGGTCGTCAGTGCCGGCCCCAACCCCATCCGGGTGCCGGCCGTGGTCAACCTGTCCGAGGACGACGCCCGAGCCAACCTCGAGGACGCCGGCTTCACCGGCGACGTCAACTCCCGCGAGGTCGACTCCCTGGAACCCGAGGGGACCGTGGTCTCGGTCGACCCGGCGGCCGGCCAGCAGGTCGCCCCGGACACCACCATCACCCTCGGCGTCTCCGGCGGCACGCTGCCGCTGCCGAACGTGGTGGGCCAGGACCGGGCCACCGCGGAGGCGAACCTGCGCAACGCCGGGTTCACCAACGTGACCGCCCAGAACGTCGAGCGGGACGACGTCGCCCAGGGCCTGGTGGCAGCCACGCAGCCCGGGGCCGCCACCCAGCTGGCGGCCGGTGACGAGATCACCCTGCTGATCGCGGTGCCCACCCCGACGCCGACGACGACCGCGGCACCGAGCAGCTCGGCCCCTCCGACGGCGACCACCACCCCGCCGATCCCGGTGCCGGTCCCGCCGCAGAACTGATCCACCGACACCGCTGCCCCCACACCTGGTCAGGTGTGGGGGCAGCGTCGTCCTGAGGCGTCGTCATGCGTGCTGAGGCGTGCTGGGGCGTACTGGGGTGTGTTGAGGCCCCGACGGGGCCCGGGGTCAGCCGACGGCGGTGAGCAGCCGGCGGGCCGCCGCGGAGGCGCTCTCCACCAGGGCCGGGTCCGGGGCCAGGCCGCAGCTGTCCAGCCAGGTGGCCAGCAGCTGGTGCCCGCCCTCGGTGAGCACCGACTCCGGGTGGAACTGGACGCCCTCGATGGGCAGCTCGCGGTGCCGCAGCGCCATGACGATGCCCGACGGCGTCCGGCCGGTGACCTCCAGCTCGGCCGGGAACGTCGAGGACTCCACGGCCAGCGAGTGGTACCGGGTCGCGGTGAACGGCGAGGGCAGCCCGGCCAGCACGCCGGCGCCCTCGTGCACGACCTGGCTGGTCTTGCCGTGCAGCAGCTCCGGTGCCCGGACGACGTCCCCGCCGAAGGCCTCGGCGATGGCCTGGTGGCCCAGGCAGACGCCCAGCACGGGCACCCCGGCCTCGGCGGCGGCGCGCACCATCGGCACGGTCACGCCGGCGTCGGTGGGCGTCCCCGGGCCGGGGGACAGCAGCACCCCGGCGACGTCGAGGTCGGTGAGCTCGTCCACGGTCACCGCGTCGTTGCGCCGGACCACGCTGGGCACGCCCAGCTGACCCAGGTACTGCACGAGGTTGTAGACGAAGCTGTCGAAGTTGTCGACGACCAGGACCCGGGGGCCCTCGGGTGTGGTCACTGGTCCACCGTCACGTCGTTGAAGGGCAGCGAGGGCTCGATCGCGGGGAACACGACGAAGAGCAGCAGCGCGCAGACCGCCAGGACGAGCACGAGGGCCTGCAGCGACTTGGCCGCCGTCCCGCCCGGGAGGTGCCGCCAGATCCAGGTGTACACGGGCTCAGCCCTCCGTCAGGGCCGGCGGCCCGTCGGGGGCGTCGGACTTGCTGACCGGCCCGCCGTCGAGCACCGCGTGCACGATCAGCCGCTCGCGGGCCGAGAACTTGGGGTGGCAGGTCGTCAGGGTCAGGTAGGACCCGCTGGTCGGCCCGTCGAGGGGGCCGTTGGGGGTCGGGGCGATGACCGACACGTCGCTGGGGCTCACGATCTGCTGGGCGGGCACCCCGTTGGGGTCGTCCGGGCCGACGACCCGGTAGACGAACCAGGTGTCCACGGTCTCGATGACGATGGGGTCGCCGGGCTGCAGCTGGTCCAGGTCCAGGAACGGCGAGCCCTTGCCCACGCGGTGTCCGGCGAGGGAGAAGTTGCCCTCCTCGCCGGGCATGGCGGAGTCCACGTAGTGCCCGGGGCCCTCGACGAGTTCCTCCTCGTCGGTGCCCTCCAGGATCACCTTGACGTAGTCCTCGCCGAAGCGCGGGATGCGGATGAACGCGAAGCCCTCGCCCAGCGGGATGTCGGACAGGCCGCCACCGGGGAGCGTGGGCACCGTCGGGTCGTCGCTGCCGGTGTCCCAGTCCTCGCGCAGCTCGGTGGAGAGCTGGTCCTGCTTGCGCTCGCTGAACAGGTCGGTGACCCACACCTCGTAGACGACGAACAGCAGCACCACCAGGCCGGCGGTCACCAGCAGCTGGCCCACGCCGCGGACACCGGTGCGCACCAGGTCCCCGCGGGTGCGCTCCGGGCGGGCGGCCCGCCGGTCGGTGGCACCGGCGGTGTCCGAGGCGTCGTCGTGGTCGAGGGAGTCGTCGGGGTCGAGGGGGTCGGGGTCGAGGGGGTCGGGGTCCCGGGAGCCGGCGGTGGTCCCGGACGCGGCGTCGGTCCCCCACGCCTGCGGGCCGGACCCACCGGCCGCGCGAGCGGCCGGGGTGGCACCGACGGCGCCGGGCACCGGGACGGCCGGGCCACCGGGCCGGAAGGCTGTGTCGCCGTCCCGCTCGGGGGAGGCACCGTCGGCCGGGGAGGCGTCGGCGGGGCGTCCGGCGTCCGGCGACCCGGTCACGCCCTCGGCCGGACGGTGCGCGTGCCGTCCCCGACGCGTGCCCTCGTCGTCCTCGCCGTCCATCGTCGTCCCCGCCCCCTCGGTGGGACCGGCCACCTCAGCCGGCGGCTGTGGCGTACTGCAGGTCCAGGGCGCCATCGTAGGCGGGCAGCTGGACGTCGCGACGCTCCTGCACCCGGTAGGTGAGCCCGAACCGGTCGACGGCGCTCTGCAGCAGCGACACCTCGTAGGACTCACCGAGGCGGCTGCGCATCTCCTCGGCGTCCCCCACGGCGGTCACCACGAACGGCGGGGACCACGTCCGGCCCTGCAGCAGCAGCGTGTTGCCCACGCAGCGCACCGCGCTGGTGGCGATGAGCCGCTGGCCCATGATGGTCACCCCGTCGGCGCCCGCGGCCCACAGCGCGTTGACCACGCCCTGCACGTCGGACTGGTGGATCACCAGGTCGTCGGGCTCCGCACCGCGGGGCAGCGTGCCGTCGGCGGTGCCGGGAGCGTCGTCCAGGGTGATCTCCAGGCCGTCGCCGCGCAGCGCGGTGAGCCCGGCGGAGGTGAGGCCCGTGTCGGCCTCCCCGACGGCCGCGGCGACCTCGGTGTCCCGGCCGGCCACCGCCTCGGTGAGCTGCTGGCTGCGGCCCTGCAGGGCGACCAGCTCGTCGTCCTGCCGGTCGGCGGCGGCGTTGAGCTGGCGGATCAGCTGGGAGAGCTCGGTGGTGTCCCCGGCGCGCAGGTCCGTACCGCGCGCGGTCTGGCCCGACGTGGCGAACAGCAGCCCGGCACACAACGCGACCACCGGCACCAGCGCGGTCCACACGGTGCGCCGCGGGCGCCCCCGGCGACGGCGGGCGGCGCGGCCCTCCGGGGCCGGTCCTGACTCGTCTCGGACTGCGTCCACGGCCACCTCCCGGGTCCCCCTGCGGGCCGTGCCCACCCACGGGCCCGCCCGCAGCTTAGGCTGGGGGCAGTCCAGACCGGTCGTGTGACCGGTCGGGAGGCGGCCGGGACCCCCCGGCGCCGTCCCGCGAGTTGCGAGGGAGTCCGCGCGGTGCCCAAGTCCAAGGTGCGCAAGAAGTCGGCCTACACCCCGCCCGAGGGCGTGCTCCCCGCCAGCGCTGCCCGGGCGCGGGCCCAGCAGCCCAGCCCGCGGTGGTACGCCGGGGTGATGGTCGCCCTGATGGTCGTGGGCCTGCTGTGGATCGTCGTCTACTACGTCGCCGGCGACGACATCCCGTTCATGGTCTCGCTGTCGGCCTGGAACTTCGCGATCGGCTTCGGCGCGATGGTCGCCGGCCTCGTGATGTCGATGCGCTGGCGCTGACGCGCTGACTCATCGACGCGCTGACGCACCTCGGCCCCCGTCCCTCCCGGGACGGGGGCCGTCGTCGTCTCAGGCGGTGCCGGTGGCCTCGTCCTGGGGCTGCTCGACGTCGATCGAGGGCTGGTCGTCGAACAGCGCCGGCAGGTACCGCAGCATCAACGTCGACCACACCAGGTGGGTCAGCGCCGGGGCCTGGATGCCGCCGGTGACCTTGCGCTGCCAGCCGAAGAGCAGGCCCATGACCACCGAGGCCAGCACCAGCGCCGGGTTCCGGGTCGCCGTGGTGGCCAGCGCGTAGACCGCGGTCGACTTCAGCACCGGGTGCGTGGTGCCGGCGGCCGCGTAGAGCGCCCCCCGGAAGAAGACCTCCTCGGCCAGGCCGTTGGTCAGCGTCGTCGTCGCCACGAGGGCCGGGTTGCCCTGGTGGGCGTAGCGCAGCACCCGGGTGACGGCCCGGTTGAGCACCGGGATGCGTCGGGCGACCAGCGCGGCGCTGTAGAAGAGCCCGAAGACCGCCACGCCCGAGACGACCGGCGTCACCAGCGGGCGGTGCAGCACGGCCTTGCTGGACCGCATCCAGCCCAGGTGCAGGGGACCGGAGGCGATGCCACCGGCCACCCAGGTGCCGGCCACGGCCATGGTCAGGCCGTAGAACTCCTTCGAGTCCGGCTTCTGGGACAGCGAGACCCCCAGCAGCCCGGCCCCCAGGACCGAGACCCCGGCGGTGACCCGGCGCCGGCGCCGGAACGCGGTGTCGGTCTCCCGGTGGTCGCGCGGCACCGGGTCGATGAGCCACGCGGGGGCCTTCTGGGCCCAGCGGGTCACCGCACGGTCCAGGGTCCCTGTCGGACGCCCCTGGCGGCGCAGCCTCACGACCGGGCTCCGCGCGCCAGCAGACCTCCGTGCCGCGGGGTCTTCCCGTTCTCCTGTCGCCGTTCGGCCGCGCGTTCGCCCAGCGCCGTGAGCACGGCCTGGTCGTAGTCCATCGGCTCGAAGGGCACGACCCGGCGGATCGAGTCGTCCTTGACCACGACCTCGTTGGTCATGGAGTCGATCAGCGACTTGCCCGTCTGCACGTCGACGTCGGTGACCAGGGCCAGCCAGCGCGCCGAGAGCTGGGGGCTCAGCAGCGGCACCGGGAGCACGAAGAGGTGTCGGCCCTGGATGTCGGCGACCCGGGTGAGCATCTCCAGGTACTCCAGGACGTCGGGCCCACCCACGTCGAACGTGCGGCCCTCGGCCTCGGGTGCCTCGAGCACACCCACCAGGTACCGGACGACGTCGGCGACGGCGATCGGCTGGGTCTTGGTGTGCACCCACCGCGGGGTCACCATCGCCGGCAGGTGCGCGACGAGCTGGCGGGTCATCTCCCAGGAGACCCCGCCGTGGCCGACGACGATGCCGGCCCGCAGGACGGTCACCGGCACCCCGCCCTCGCCCAGCAGGCGCTCGACCTCGCGCCGGCTGCGCAGGTGGTCGGACAGGTCGTCGGCGTCGTCACCCAGGCCACCCAGGTAGACGATCCGGCGTACACCGGCGTCGGCGGCGGCCCGGCCGAAGGAGCGCGCGGCGGCGGCGTCCTCCTGCACGAAGTCGGCGTCCCCGAGGCTGTGGACGAGGTAGTAGGCGGCGTCGCAGCCCTCCAGCGCAGCCCGCAGCGAGGCCTCGTCGGACACGTCGCCGGCCACGGCCTCACCCGCTCCGGAGTACGACTCCGGACGGCGGGTCATCGCCTTGACGCGGTGTCCCTCCTCGACCAGGGCCGGCGCCAGCCGACCACCCACGAAACCCGACGCACCCGTCACCAGAACCTGCACGACACCAGCGTCGGGGTTGTGCACGGTCTCCGCGATCCGGGGCGGCGTGGGAGTCGACACGACGACGGCGAGGTCATCGGTGAGTGTGCACACCGTGGGGTCACCGTCCACAGCGCGCCGCGGGCGCCGCCCCCAGGGTTGTCCACCGAGTGTGGACTGTGGACGGTGCGGACCGTGCCCCTGACCTGCACGGACGCCTGCCGTGTGACTCGTGGGACCGGGAGCGCAGCCGCGTAACTACACACCTGTGCTTCTGTCCCCACCTGTGCACACAGGTGTGGACGAGTCGACTCGTCGAGGCCGGCGACCCCTGCGCGGGTGCGGTCACCGGCGGGTCGTCCACCCGGACACGCCGGGCACGTCGGTGCAGCTCGCACCGCGCGTCACACGGTCCCCGGACGCCCCGGTCGGCGGGTCCGCACGGCCTGCCCACCGCTGTCCACGGACCTGGGGACGGCGGCCCCCGGGTGGGACAGTGGGGGCGTGCAGTGGTCCACCCGGCTCGAGGAGACGACCGTCGCCGGCCTGGTCGCCGTCGGCCTCGCCGTCGCCGCGCTGGTCGTCGACCCGGTGGGCCGGTTCCTCGTCGGCGCCGCCGCGGTGCTGCTCGTCGCGGTGGTCGTGCGGGACCTGGTGCTGCGACCGCGGGTCCGCGCGGAGGACGACGGCGTCCACGTCCGCACGACGACGGGCACGACCGTGATCGGCTGGCCCGCCCTGCGCGTGCAGGTGCACACCACACGTCGGCTCGGCCTGCGCAGCACCACCCTGGAGCTGGAGGACGCCCGCGACGACACGGTGCTGGTCGTGCTGGGCCGCCGCGACCTGGGTGTCGACCCGGCGCAGGTCGCAGCAGCGCTGCAGGACCTGACCGCCCGGCCGTCCGCGCAGGACTGAACCGCTAGCGCAGACCGCCGAAGGTCAGCACGAGCAGGACCGCGACGACGAGCGCGACACCACCGACGGCGAGGGTCCGGCGGCGCCCGGCGTACACCAGGACCGCGGCGGTGGCCGCTCCGGCGACCAGCCCGCCGAGGTGCCCGAGCAGCGAGACGCCGGGCAGGAAGCTGATCACCAGGTTGATCGCGAGCAGGGTCAGCAGTCCGCGGAGGTCCTGCTTCTGCTTGAGCAGCACCACACCGAACGCGCCGAGCAGCCCGTAGATCGCACCCGAGGCGCCGACGACCCCGCCGAAGTAGGCGCCGAAGAGCTGCAGGGAGGCCGCGCCACCCAGGGCGGCGACCAGGTAGACGGTCAGGTAGCGGGCCTTGCCGAACTGCTTCTCCAGCTCGGAGCCGAACAGCAGCAGCGCGAACATGTTGAGCGCCAGGTGCACCAGCGAGGCGTGGGTGAAGGCGCTGGTGACCACGCGCCACCACTGGCCGTCGTCGACGAGGACCGGCGCGGTGAGCAGCTCGGTCTGCAGCGGGGAGGAGAAGGAGGTCAGCGGGCTGACGCCCACCGAGATCGCGGACACGGCGGTCGCGACGGCGACCAGCACGTTGAGCGCGATGAGGACGACGGTGACGACGCCCCAGCGGCGGCCTGCGACCCGCAGGCCAGTGCTGCGCTTGGGCTGGCGCACGGTGCGCCGGGCGTCGGCGATCTCCTCGGGGCACTGGAAGCCCACCGAGGCGGGGTGCATGCACTCCGGGCAGATCGGCCGCCCGCAACGGACGCAGGAGATCCGGGTGGGGCGGTCGGGGTGCCGGTAGCAGGTGGTGGCCGGGGGCGCCGGCGGCTGGTCGCCGCCGACGCCACCCGGACCGTCGGGAGTGCTCAGCTGCGCTGCACCTCGACCGAGGTGATCACGACGTCCTCGAGGGGCTTGTCGCCGCGCGCGGTGGGGACCTTGCCGATCGCGTCGACCACCTGGCGGGAGGCGTCGTCGGCAACCTCGCCGAAGATCGTGTGCTTGTTGTTCAGGTGCGGGGTGTTGCTGGTCGTGATGAAGAACTGCGAGCCGTTGGTGCCCGGGCCGGCGTTGGCCATGGCGAGCAGGTAGGGCTTGGAGAACTGCAGGTCGGGGTGGAACTCGTCGCCGAAGCGGTAGCCGGGGCCACCGGTGCCCTGACCGAGCGGGTCGCCGCCCTGGATCATGAAGCCGTCGATGACGCGGTGGAAGATCGTGCCGTCGTACAGCTTCTCGGTGGTCTTGGCCCGGGTGCGGGGGTCGACCCACTCGCGGCTGCCCTCGGCGAGCTCGGCGAAGTTGGCGACGGTCTTGGGGGCGTGGTCCGGGAACAGGTCCACGGTGATGTCGCCGTGGTTGGTGTGCAGGACTGCGCGCCGTGCAGGAGTCGATTCGGTCACGCCCCCCATGGTCCCACCTGCGGCGACCCGGGACGAACCGGTCCGGGCAGCGCCGTTCCCGGCCGCTCCCGGCCGAGCCCGGCCAGGCCCGGCCGCTCAGAGCACGGCGGTGACCGCCTGGGCGAGCTCCCGGGCCTGCAGGCTGGACTGCTGGTTGATCGTGACGACGACGACCAGGGTGCCGTCGGCGACGGCGATCACCGTGCCGTCGTCGGTGGAGGCGATGCCGCCGCCGTCGGCCACGTCGTCCACGGCGGTGCCCCCGATGTCGGCCACCCGCTGCACCGCGGCGGTCCGTGCGGCGACCGGGTCGGCGGTCTGGAGCACCTCGACGACGGCGGCGGGTTCGTCGTCGGGCTTGAGGAACGTGCAGGTGGGCGGTGCGCCGCCGGGGACGCCGGTGGTGGTGACCGTGGGGGTCTGCTGCCCGACGGTGTCCTGGACGGTGGCGGTGTCCAGGTAGGGGCAGTCCTGCTCGGTGGTGACCGGTTCGGGCGCGGGGGTGGGGCCGGCGCTCTCCGTCGTCGGTGCCGCCGGGGTGCTGCTGACCGGCGCGCTGGTGGGCGGGCTCGTCGGGGCGGCGGCGTCCGGCTCGCTGCCGCACGCGGTCAGGGCGAGGACGGCGACACAGGGCAGCAGCCAACGGGGAGCACGCACCCGGCGATCATCCCCTGCCCGCCCGGGGTGGTCACGGGGGCGCGGCGGGGGCTGCGGGTGGTGCTGCACGGTCGGTGCGGTGGGTGGAGACGAGGGGAATCGAACCCCTGACCCCCGCCTTGCAAAGGCGGTGCTCTACCAATTGAGCTACGTCCCCGGGTCGCGGCGCGAGCCGCAGGTGTTCAGCGGGTGGGCGGTGTGCTGACGGCCTGCGGACCGGTGGTGGCCTGCGCCCACAGGTCCTGGTCGCCCTTGGCGGCGGTCCGCTTCCGGACGGCGACGAGGGCGCCGGCGGCGAGTGCTGCCACCGCGAGGGACTTCAGCACGGGTGGGGACCTCCTCGACGAGTCGGCCCCCACGAGTGCGGGGGCCGGTGTCCGTCGCGGCGCCGGGAGGCCCCACGGCGGTGCACGGGTGGGCCTGGGAGGACTTGAACCTCCGGCCTCATCCTTATCAGGGATGCGCTCTAACCGTCTGAGCTACAGGCCCGTGAACCTCCGAAACCATACCTGCCCGCCTCACCTCGCTCACACGCGGGGTCGAAGCGGAACGGCCCCCGCGCGAACACCGAGCGGATGGGACGGCCCCCTCGCAGGGTCCCGGCCCGCGCGGAGCGTGGGTCGGGGGGCGAGGAGATCCTCTCTCAGTCGCGCTCGGCGAGGGTGACCTCGAGGCCACCGACGAGGTCTGAGCACAGGTTGTAGACGAAGGTGCCCACCGTGCACAGCGCGGTGAACAGCACGATGTTGACCGCGCCGATGACGGCGGCACCACCGAAGACGATCCCGGGCGTGATGACCGCACCGGCGCCCTCGGCGTCACCGGAGGTGGAGCCCAGCTGGCCGATGAGGTCGTTGAGGGTGGTGAACACGCCCAGCCCGTTGAGCACGCCGTAGAGGACGCCCACGGCGACCATCCAGACGAAGAACAGCGCGATGGCCAGCACCAGGGAGATCTTCAGCGCCGACCAGGTGTCGATGTGGCGCAGCTGCAGGCGGGCCCGGCGCGGGCCGCGGCCCTTGTCCTTGCCGGCACCCCGGACCCGACCGCTGCCGGACTCGTCGGAGCCACCACTGCCGCCGTTGCCGCCGGTGGGGCGACCGGGGCCGCCGGGACCGGACGGGCCGGCCGGCCCACCGGTGGCCGGGGTGGCCGCGCCGGTGCGGGCCTGGCCGCTGCGCGCGGGCTCACCGGCGGGCGTGCGGGGGGGCGCCGTGGACGCGGCCCCGCGGGTGGGGGCGCTGGCGGCGGCGGGCCGCTGCTGCGCGGGCGCCTCGCGGGGTGCGCGGGCGGCCGGGGTCTGGCTGGTCGCGGGGGCAGCGGCCCGGGCGGCGGGGGCGGAGGCACCCGCAGCGGACGCCGTCCCGGTGGCCGGACGGGCCGGGGTGGCCCCGCCCCAGCCGGGTGCGGCCGCCGGCTTACCGGGCTTGGCCGGCGCGGCCGCCTCGGGGGTGGCCGCGGGCTTGCCCTCGGCCTTGGTCGAGCCGCCCACGGGCATCGCCTGGGTCTGCGGCGCCGAGGGCGCCTGCTCACGGCTGTCGGCCCTGACCGAGCCCTGCGTCCGGTCGCTCATGCCGTACTCCCGTCCCCGGACGACCCTCGTCGCCCCTTTGCGCCCGGCGTCCCCCCGCGACGGGAGGACGTCCGCGCATCGGTCATGCCCGTGCGCTCCAGACCGACCGGGACCGGACTGGTCGGTCCGGTCCCGGGTCTGGCATCGGCCTCAGCCTAGGCGTCGGGCTCGTCGTTGTCCGTCGTCCGGGCGATCGCGACGATCGAGACGTCCTCCGGCAAGTTCATGAGCTTGACACCCATGGTGGCCCGGTCCTTGTTGTGACGGACGCCGTTGACCGGCGTGCGGATGACCCCGCCGGTCGAGGTGATCGCGTAGAGCTCGTCGCCCAGCACCACCGACAGCGCTCCGACCAGCACGCCCTTGCGGGACTTGGGGTCGGCGGTGAGCACGCCCTTGCCACCGCGGTTCTGCTCGGGGTAGTTCTCGATCCCGGTCCGCTTGGCATAGCCGCCCTCGGTGGCGACCAGGACGTCGACGCCCTCGGTCACCACGATCATCGACAGCAGCCGGTCGTCGTCGGACAGCGAGATGCCGCGCACGCCCTCGGTGGCCCGGCCCATCGGGCGCAGCTGGCTGTCGTCGGCCTTGAAGCAGATCGACATGGCCTTGCGGGTGACCAGCAGCAGGTTGGCGTCCGGGGCGATGAGCGCGGCACCGACCAGCTCGTCGCCCTCGCGCAGGTTGATCGCGATGACCCCGCCGCTGCGCGGGGAGTCGAAGTCGGCCAGCCGGGTCTTCTTGACCTGGCCGTTCGCGGTGGCCAGCACCAGGTAGGGGGCGACCTGGTAGTCCTTGATCTGGATGACCTGGGCGATCTTCTCGTCGGGCTGGAAGGCCAGGATGTTGGCCACGTGCGCGCCACGGGCGGTGCGCGCCGCCTCGGGCAGCTCGTAGGCCTTGGCCCGGTACACCCGGCCCTTGTTGGTGAAGAAGAGGATCCAGTCGTGGGTCGAGCCCACGAAGAACTGCTGGATCAGGTCGTCCTGCTTGAGCGTGGCGCCCATGACCCCCTTGCCGCCGCGGCGCTGGGAGCGGTACAGGTCGGCCTTGGTCCGCTTGGCGTAGCCGGTGCGGGTGATCGTGACGACCACCTGCTCCTCGGCGATGAGGTCCTCCATGGACACGTCGCCGTCGTGGGCGACGAAGTTGGTCCGCCGGTCGTCGCCGTACTTGTCGACGATCTCCTGGAGCTCGTCGCGGACGATCTGGCGCTGCCGCTCCGGGCTGTCCAGGATGGCCTGCAGCTCGGCGATGCGGGCCTCGATCTCGGCCAGCTCGTCGAGGATCCGCTGCCGTTCCAGGGCCGCGAGGCGGCGCAGCTGCAGGTCCAGGATCGCCAGCGCCTGCGCCTCGTCGACGTCGAGCAGCTCCATCAGGCCGGTGCGGGCGGCCTCGGCCGACGCGCTGGCCCGGATCAGGGCGATGACGGCGTCGAGCTGGTCGAGGGCCTTGGCGTAGCCACGCAGCAGGTGGGCGCGCTCCTCGGCCTTGCGCAGCCGGTAGCGCGTGCGCCGCTGGATGACCTCGATCTGGTGGGTGATCCAGTAGCGGATGAGCTCGTCCAGGCGCAGCGTGCGCGGCACGCCGTCGACGATGGAGAGCATGTTGCAGCCGAAGGTCGTCTGCAGCTGGGTGTGCTTGTAGAGGTTGTTCAGCACGACCTTGGCCACCGCATCGCGGCGCAGGGTGATGACCAGCCGGCGCCCGACCCGGTCGGAGGACTCGTCGGCGATCTCGGAGATGCCCTGGAGCCGGCCGTCGCGCACGCCCTCGGCGATCGCCTCGGCCAGGTTGTCCGGGTTGACCTGGTAGGGCAGCTCGGTGACCACGAGCTGCACCCGGCCCCGGCTGTCCTCCTCCACCGAGACGACCGCGCGCATCCGGACCGAACCGCGACCGGTGCGGTAGGCGTCCTCGATGCCGTCCCGGCCGACGATGAGGCCGTGGGTCGGGAAGTCGGGCCCCTGGACGACGGCCATGCAGGCGGTGAGCGCCTCTTCGTGCTCGGCCTCGGGGTGGTCCAGCATCCAGTAGACGGCCTGGGCGACCTCGCGCAGGTTGTGCGGGGGCATGTTCGTCGCCATCCCGACCGCGATGCCCGCCGAGCCGTTGACCAGCAGGTTCGGGATGCGCCCGGGCAGGACCAGGGGCTCCATGTTCTTGCCGTCGTAGTTCGGCTGGAAGTCCACGGTGTCCTCGCCGATGTCGGCGAGCATCTCCATGGCCAGCGGGGTGAGGCGGGCCTCGGTGTAGCGCATGGCCGCAGCCGGGTCGTTGCCCGGGGAGCCGAAGTTGCCCTGCCCGTCGATCAGCGGGTACCGCATCGACCAGGGCTGGGCCAGCCGCACGAGGGCGTCGTAGATCGAGGAGTCACCGTGCGGGTGGTAGTTGCCCATCACCTCACCGACGACGCGCGCGCACTTGACCGTGGCACGGTCGGGGCGGAAGCCCTGGTCGTACATCGCGAACAGCACGCGACGGTGCACGGGCTTGAGCCCGTCACGCACCTCGGGCAGCGCACGCCCGACGATGACGCTCATCGCGTAGTCGATGTAGCTGCGCTGCATCTCCTGCTGGAGGTCGACCGGCTCGATGCGGTCGCGGCTCGGGGTCTCCGTCACGGTTCAGTTCTCCACAGGTCGGTACACAGCGGTGGACAAAACGCCAGGTCGACAACGGGTTCAGGTGTCGTCGAGATGGCCGTCGGGTGTCTGCCCGGCCCCCTCACAGACCCCCGTGCCGCGCGGGGCGCGGCACGGGGGGCGAGGCACGGGGCCGAGGGGTCCTCGATCAGACGTCGAGGAAGCGGACGTCCTTGGCGTTGCGGGTGATGAAGGAGCGCCGGGCCTCGACGTCCTCGCCCATCAGGATGCTGAACAGCTCGTCGGCCGCCGCGGCGTCGTCCAGGGTGACCAGCGAGAGGATCCGGGAGTCCGGGTTCATCGTGGTCTCCCACAGCTCCTTGGCGTCCATCTCGCCCAGGCCCTTGAACCGCTGGATGGCGTCGTCCTTGGGCAGCTTGCGGCCCTCGGCGGCACGCGCCTTGAGCAGCGCGTCCTTCTCGGCGTCGGTGTAGACGTAGTCGTCGGCGTGCTTGGCACCCCACTTGACCTTGTACAGCGGCGGGTTGGCCAGGTAGACGTGGCCGGCCTCGACCAGCGGGCGCATGAACCGGAAGAGCAGGGTCAGCAGCAGGGTGCGGATGTGCTGGCCGTCGACGTCGGCGTCCGCCATCAGGATGATCTTGTGGTACCGCAGCTTGGCGATGTCGAACTCGTCGTGGATGCCGGTACCGAAGGCGGTGATCATCGCCTGGACCTCGGTGTTCTTCAGCACCCGGTCGATGCGTGCCTTCTCGACGTTGATGATCTTGCCTCGGATGGGCAGGATCGCCTGGAACATCGAGTCCCGGCCGGACTTGGCCGAACCGCCGGCCGAGTCGCCCTCCACGATGTAGACCTCGGAGTTGCGCGGGTCCGTGGAGCGGCAGTCGGCGAGCTTGCCCGGCAGGCCGGTGGAGTTCAGCGGGCTCTTGCGGGCCAGCTTGCGGGCGTCCTGTGCGGCGCGGCGGGCCCGGGCGGCGGAGCTGGCCTTGGTGATGATCGTCTTGGCCTCGGCGGGGTTGGCCTCGAACCAGTGGCCGATCTGCTCGTTGCAGGTCTTCTGCACGAAGCCCTTGACCTCGGTGTTGCCCAGCTTGGTCTTCGTCTGGCCCTCGAACTGGGGGTCGCCCAGCTTCACCGAGACGATCGCGGCCAGGCCCTCGCGGATGTCCTCACCGGTGAGCTTGTCCTCCGGCTTGTCCTTGAGGATCTTCTTCTCCACCGCGTACCGGTTCACGATCGAGGTGAGCGCCGCGCGGAAGCCCTCCTCGTGCGTGCCGCCCTCGTGGGTGTTGATGATGTTGGCGAAGGTGTGCACCGACTCGGAGTAGGACTCCGACCACTGCATCGCGACCTCGAGGCTCATCGCGGTGTCGTTCTTGCCCACGCCGTCGGCGGCGAAGGCCACCACGGACTTGTGGATCGGGGCGCGCTTGGCGTTGAGGTGCCGGACGTAGTCCGAGAGACCGCCGTCGTAGCGGTAGGTGACCTCGGTGGGCTCGAAGGCCTCCTGCTCGGCGGCCGCCTCCACGGGTGCGGCGGCCTCGGCCAGCGAGGGGACGTCGCCCAGCCCGGTCTCGGCCTGGGTCTGCCCGCGGCGCTCGTCGCGCAGGATGATGGTCAGCCCCTTGTTCAGGAACGCCATCTCCTGCAGCCGGCGGCGGATCGTCTCGAAGGAGTAGACCGTCGTCTCGAAGATCGAGGGGTCGGCCCAGAAGGTGATCGCGGTGCCGCGCTTGTCGGTGGACCCGACCGTCTGCAGCGGGCCGGGCACCGTCTCGGTGTAGTGCTGGAAGTACTCGGTGCCGTCGCGCCAGATGTTGACGTCGAGCTCGGTGGACAGCGCGTTGACCACGGTGACGCCGACGCCGTGCAGACCACCGGAGACGCCGTAGGACTTGCCGTCGAACTTGCCGCCGGCGTGCAGGATCGTCAGCACGACCTCGACGGTCGGGCGCTTCTGCACCGGGTGCTCGTCGACCGGGATGCCACGGCCGTTGTCCTCGACCCGGACACCGCCGCCGTCGAGCAGGGTCACCCGGACGGTGTCGCAGTACCCGGCCAGCGACTCGTCGACGGCGTTGTCCACGACCTCCCACACCATGTGGTGCAGGCCGCGCTCGCCGGTCGAGCCGATGTACATGCCGGGGCGCTTGCGGACCGCCTCCAGCCCCTCGAGGACGGTGATGGAGGAGCCTGAGTAGGCGTTCTGCTCGGTCGTGCTGACCACGGGGGGCCCTTCTGCTCGCGCGACGCCGCCGGGCCGCACGGGTGGCGACGACGTCGAGTCGAGGGCCCAGAACGGCGCTCAGCGGGCTGCTGGCGGTGTGACCTCCTCATCGTACCGGGTCCCGGTCACCAGACGGCACCGTCCGCGCCCCCACGTCGTCCCTGCCGTCCCAGCGGGACCCCGACCACCACCGGTCTTGGCCCGGCGGGTGACACGCCCTCCTCGGACGGGTGAGACGGGTGGGGCGGCCCGGTCAGTTCCGCGGGCCGCTCGGGCCGTCGCCCGACAGCGCTTCCGGGTCGAGGGCTGCCGTCGTCCCGGTCCGCCGGTCCACCACGACCGTGACCGCCCACAGCGCGACGCCGATCAGCAGCAGCACACCGGCGATCTGGTACTGCACCACGGGCCGCCCGGCCCACGGCGTGGCCAGGAAAGCGCAGGCCAGGGCCCCGATCACCGGGAGGAACGTGGGGGTGCGGAAGTGGTCGCCGTCCACGGTGTCGCGGCGCAGCACCAGCACCGCGACGTTGACCACGGCGAACACGACGAGCAGCAGCAGCGCCGTCGTCCCGCCCAGGTCGGGGACCGCGCCGACGAAGGTGATCAGGCCGAAGGCGAGGGCGGTGGTGAAGCCGATGGCCACGGTCGGGGTCTGCCGGCGGGCGCTGACCCGGCCCAGCAGCGGGGGCAGCACGCCCTCCCGGCTCATCCCGTAGACCAGCCGGCTGGCCATCAGCATGTTGATCAGCGCGGAGTTGGCGACGGCGAACATGGTGATGACGCCGAACAGGCCCAGCGGGAACCCCGGCGCCCCGGCCGCGACCACCTGCAGCAGCGGGGTGTCGCCCTGGGAGAGCTGCTCGGCGGGGACCAGGGTGATGGCCGAGACCGACACCAGCACGTAGATGACGCCGGTGATCGCCAGCCCGGTGAGCAGCACTTTGGGGAAGATCCGCCGCGGCTCCTTGCACTCCTCGGCCATGTTGACCGAGTCCTCGAAGCCGACCATCGCGAAGAAGGCCAGCCCGGTCGCGGCGATGACCCCGCCGATCAGGCTCATCTCCCCGGTGTCGGCCTGGGTGACCCGGGAGAAGTCGCCCTCGCCGATGCCGATGGCCCACGCCCCGACGCCGATCACGATGAGCAGACCGGTCAGCTCCACACAGGTCAGCACCACGTTGGCCTTGACGCTCTCGCCCACGCCCCGGTGGTTGACCAGCGCGACCAGGCCCATGAAGCCCAGCCCGATCAGGGTGATGCCGATGCCGTCGCCCAGGTCCAGGCCGAACACCTCGGCGGCGTTGGCGCTGAACGCCCGCGCCGCGGTCGAGGCCGAGGTGATCCCCGAGCTCATGACGGCGAAGGCGACCAGGAACGTCAGGAAGTGCACGCCGAAGGCCTTGTGCGTGTACAGCGCGGCGCCGGCGGCGCGCGGGTACTTGGTGACCAGCTCCAGGTAGCTGAACGCGGTCACCAGGGCGACGGCGAACGCGACGGCGAACGGCAGCCAGACGATGCCGCCGACCTGGGCGGCGACCTGGCCGGTCAGCGCGTAGATCCCGGTGCCCAGGACGTCGCCGATGATGAACAGCAGCAGCAGACCGGGGCCCATCACCCGCTTGAGCTGGGGCTGCTCGGTCTTCTCGGTGGTGGCCATCGCGTGCACCTCTCGTGGGGGTGTGCCGACGGCGCCGTCGGTGTGCGGGCGATCGTGTCGGTACGGCGCCGTCTCGTCCACTCGGCGCCCGGCCAGCACACTCGTGGGTGTGACCCCCCCGCTGCGCGTGCTGGTGACCGGTGCCTCCGGGCACGTCGGCGGTGCGCTGGTCCCCGCCCTGCTGGCCGCCGGGCACACCGTGCGGGTGCTGACCCGCGACGCCGACCGGGTCGCCGACCGGCCGTGGCGGGAGGACGTCGAGCTGACCGTCGCCGACGCCGCCGACCCGGTCGGGACGGCCCGGGCCTGCGCGGACGTCGACGTCGTGCACTGGCTGGTGCACTCCCTGGACGCCGGGCCCGGGTTCGCCGCGGCCGACCGGGCCACCGCCCGGGTCGTGGCCCGCGCCGCCCGCCGGGCCGGGGTGTCCCGGCTGGTCTACCTGGGCGGGCCGCGCCCCACCGGCGAGGCGCTGTCGGACCACCTGCGCTCCCGCGAGGAGGTCGGCGCGCTGCTGCTGTCCTCCGGGGTGCCGACGGCGGTGCTGCGTGCGGCGATCGTGGTCGGCGCGGGGTCGGCGAGCTTCGAGATGCTGCGGCACGTGACGGAACGGCTGCCCGTCCTGCCGGCCCCGGCCTGGGTGCGCACCCGCGTGCAGCCGGTCGCGCTGCGCGACGTCGTCACGGCGCTGGTGGGCGCGGCCGCTCTCCCGGCCCACGTGAACCGGGCCTTCGACGTCGCCGGTCCCGACGTGATGACCTACGCCGAGCTGGTGCAGCGCTACGCCGCGGTGGCCGGACTGGGCCGACGGCGGTTCCTGCCGGTGCCCGTCGGCAGCCCGGCGCTGGCCGCGCTGGGCATCGACCTGCTCACCCCGGTGTCCAGGGAGCTGGCCCGCTCGCTGGTCGAGAGCCTGGGCAACACCGTGGTCGCCGGCGAGGACGACCTCGCCGGGCTGATCGGGTCACCGCCGCGGCTGGGCTTCGAGGACGCCGTCCGCGAGGCCCTGGGTGGGGCGGTCAGCCCCCGGGCGTGACCGTCCAGGTGCCCGAGGTCCGCACGGCCAGCACGCCGGGCATCGGGGTCTCCACCACGGTCGAGTAGGCCTCGGTGTTGCCGAAGACCCGCATCTCCTCGGGCGCCGGGCTCGAGTACGCCCGGGCCCACAGCTCGTCACCGGGGGCGGCGGGAGCCCAGTCGAAGCGGAACACCGGGGCGGCGTCGGCCAACCGGATGACCGCCGACCCGGTGACCGTCTGTGGGCCGTGGGTCGGCGGCAGGTCGTTCCAGCTGCTCAGCGTGAGGGTCCAGGGGCCCTGGGCGAGGACCCACAGCTCACCGGCCACGGTGCCGTCGTCGGTGACGTTGGTCAGGCCCTGCCCGGACCAGGGCGCGACCCCGCCGACCAGCGAGGTGCTCCGACCGGGCTCGGTCAGCACCCCGTCGGCGGTGCAGGCGGTGCAGTCCAGGGCCGTGACCAGGGCGAACGCACCGACGCCGTAGGTCACCGTGGCGGGGCCGGTGCCGCTGACCGTCGCGGCGGCGCCGTCGGCGACCGGGCCGGCGTCCAGCCGCTGCGCCGGGGCCGTCGGCGTCGCCGGCGAGGGGGCCGCGGACGGGGACGGGGTCGGCACCGGCGTGCTGGTGGGTGCGGACGTCGCCGCGGCGGTCGTCGCCCCCGGGGACGCCGACCCGCTCACCTGCTGGGTGCAGGCGGTGCCCCCCAGCAGCACGGTCACCAGCAGGACGGTGGCCGGCAGGACGGCGGTGCGGACGCGCGACACGGGTCCCATCAGACCAGCAGCTGGGCGGTGGCGAGCTCCCGGTACAGCGGGTCGCTCTCGACCAGCTCGTCGTGCGTGCCCACGGCGACCACCCGGCCGCCGTCCAGGACCACGATCTGGTCGGAGTCGCGCACCGTGGACAGCCGGTGCGCCACCACCAGCAGCGCCCGGTCCTGCGCGGCGGTGGCCAGCGTCTGGCGCAGCAGGGTCTCGTTGCGGGCGTCCAGGCTGGCGGTCGGCTCGTCCAGCAGCAGCAGCGCCGGGCGGGCCAGCAGCGACCGGGCGATCGCCAGCCGTTGCCGCTCCCCACCGGACAGCAGCACGCCGTCGTCGCCGACCAGCACGTCCAGGCCCAGCGGGGACCGGGCCACCACCGGGGTCAGCCCGACCGCCTCGAGCACCGCCCACAGCGCCGGTTCGGCGGTGTCCGGGGCGGCCAGCAGCAGGTTCTCCCGGATCGTGCCGGCCAGCACCGGCGCCTCCTGCTCGACGTAGCCCATCCCGGCCCGCAGCACCGCCCGCGGCAGCTCCCGCACGTCGGTGCCGGCCCAGCGGACCGACCCACCGGACAGCGGGTAGAAGCCCTCGACCAGCGCGAGCAGCGTGGACTTGCCCGCACCCGACGGCCCGACCAGCGCCGTCCGGGTGCCGGCGGGGACCGCGAAGGACACCCCGTGCAGCACCCGGGTGCCGTCGGGGTAGTCGAAGTCGACGTCGCGCAGCTCCAGCAGCGGGGTGGGGTCACCGGCCGCGGGCAGTCGCGGCGCCGTCGTCGTCCCGGGGCGCTCGGGGACGTCGTCGTCCTCGGGGGTGAGGGCGAGGACCTCCTGCACCCGGGCCAGGGCACCCAGCCCGGTCTGCAGCTCGGTGTAGGCCCGGATGACCTGGCCCAGCGGCTGGACCAGCAGGAACAGGTAGAGGATGAAGGCGATCAGGTCGGCGATGGAGATCGCGCCGGTGGCCACCCGGTAGCCACCCAGGCCCAGCACCGCCAGGAACGCGCCCTGGATCGCGATGCCGCTGGCCGGGGCGACCAGCGCCTGCAGCCGGGCCACCGCGACCCCGGCGGTGAACGCCTTCTCCGCCGACGAGCCGACCGTGTCGACCTCCCGGCCGGTCGCGCCGCTGGCCCGGATGGTGCGGACGGCGGACAGTGCCCGCTCCACCGCGGCGCTCATCGCGCCGACCTGCTCCTGGGCCTGCCGGGACAGCACCCGGACGCGGCGGGCCGCGGCGATCGCGGTGCCCACGCCGATCGACACCGACGCCAGCGTCACCAGCAGCAGCCAGACGTCGACCAGCGCCATCGCGATCAGCGCACCGACCCCCAGCACCAGCGACCCGCCGACCTCGACGACACCGCTGGTGACCGTGGCCCGCAGCAGCGTGGTGTCCGAGCCGACCCGGCTCATCAGGTCCCCGGTGCGCCGCCGGTCGTACTCGGCGACCGGCAGCCGCAGCAGCCGGTCGGCCAGCGTCCGGCGGGTGGACAGCACGACGCCCTCGGCGGTGCGCTGCAGCAGGTACTGCTGGCCGGCACCGAGCACGGCGGCCGCGACCAGCACGACCACCAGCGTGGCGACGCCGGGCAGCAGCGCGCCGCCCGAACCGACCGCCGACACCACCCGGGACACCAGCAGCGGCTGGGCCAGCGCGGCCGCGGCCGACACCAGCGAGAGCACCGCGGCCGCGACCAGCGCCCGCTTGTGCGGACGCAGCAGCGGCAGCAGCTCGCGCAGCCCCGCCGCCGGCGTCGGTGTCGGGCCCCCGGCAGGGGGCTGGGTCACCCCGCGGCCAGGGCGGCGGTCACCGCGGCCAGCAGCCGGGCGTGGTGCTGGACCAGCAGCGGGCGCTGCGCGTCGGGCCGGACGGCGGCCACGAAGCCCTCCGCCGTCCAGAGCTCGTCGCCGTCGTCGCTGCCCAGCAGGGCCTGCCGGACCACCGGGTCGTCGACCAGGCGGCGGACCTGTGGGCCGTCCTCGCGGGTCAGCAGCACCCAGCGCTGGTCGAACTCGGGGTCGCCGCTGGGGATCTGCAGCATGCCGCCGGTGCCGTGCCGCCACAGCCGGGCCGGGCCCAGCCGCAGCGCGGGCACCTGGCCCAGCAGCGGGGCGGCGGTCACCGCGTGGGTGGCCACCCAGCCCCGGCCGTAGGGGGAGACGACGTCGAAGGCGACCAGGTCCAGCCCGTCGGCCCGCCCGCGCAGCACGTTGGTGGGGACGTCGTCCTTGCCGGGCCGGATCGGGGCGGTGCGCACCAGCGCGGTGATCGCGGCGTCCTCGGGGCCGGTGCCGTCGGTCGCCGTCCAGCCCAGCGCAGTGCCCCAGGCGCGCAGGCCGTACCGGTCGGTGGGGTCGACGGGGGGCGGGGCGGGCTGCTCCCAGCCCTGGGTCTCCGGGCCCGACGCGCCCCGGCCGCCGCCGAAGAGGCCGCCGAACAGCCCACCGCGGCGGCGCTCGGGCGGGGCCTGCTGGGGCTGCTGCTGGGGGGTGTCCCAGGGCTCGGGCGACCGCGGCGCGTCCCAGTCCTGCTGGGGCTGGTGGCTCTGCGGCTGGTGGCTCTGGGGCTGGTGGCTCTGCGGCTGGTCGCCCTGGGGCTGCTGCCACTGCGGGGGCTGCCACGGCTGCTGGGGCCGCTCGGGCTCGGCGCTGGGCAGCGACCAGCCCGGGGGCTCCCAGCCCCGGTCGGCGTCGCCACCCGCCGGGGTCGCGCCGCCGGCCGGGGTCGCGCCGCCGGACGGTGCACCGCCGTCCGGCGGGGTCTCCCCGCGGCGGGCGGCGTCGGCACCGCTGCGGTGGTCGGGCTCGGACCAGCCGCGCTGGTCCTCGGGACGCTCGTCTGCGCCGCCGGGGTCGCCGTCGCGGGGGGTGGTCATCGGGGCTCGCTCTCGTTCGGGGGGGTGGTGGCTCGAGGTGGGGCCTCAGCCGTAGGTGTCGCGGGGTCCGCGGCCGCGGACCGTGCGCGGGCCCTTCTTCCAGCTGGGTGCCGTCGGTCCGACAACGCGCAACCGGGTCACGACGTCCCCACCGACGCCGCCGCCCAACCCACCGTGCAGCCGGGCCAGGATCGTCGGGGCCATCATGCGCAGCTGGGTCGCCCACGCGGTGGACTCCGCGACGACGGTCAGCTCGCCCTCGCTCAGGGACTGCGGGGCGCAGTGCGCGGCGATCTCCGGGCCGACCAGGGAGTCCCAGCGGCCGAACACCGACCCGACCTTGGTCCGCTCGCTCCAGTCCTGCTGGCTGACCAGGGAGTCGACCAGTGCACCCAGGGTCTGCGGGTCGTCCGCGCCGGGGTGCGCACCGGTCCAGGACCGGCGCGGACCGGCGACCCGGCGCCGGGTGGGCTTGGGGCGGGCCGCGGACGCCGCCCGCGCCGCGTCCAGCGCGGCCCGGGCGATGTCGCTGGGCCGGGCCGGTCGCTCCTCAGCCACGGGTGGCCACCTCCCCGTCCTCCAGTCGCCCGTCGACCGGTGCCTCGTCGTCCAGTGCCTCGTCGTCCAGTGCCTCGTCGTCCGGTGCCTCGTCGTCCAGTGGCCCGTCGTCCGGTGGCCCGTCCTCCAGCACCGTCGCGGTGCCGCCGGTGACCAGCACCCGGGTGCCGCGCAGCGCCTCGGGCACGTCCTCGGCGACGGCGGCGGTGATCAGGGTCTGCTCGGCGGTGCCGGCCACCTCGGCCAACGCGGTCCGCCGGCCGGCGTCCAGCTCGGCGAACACGTCGTCGAGCACCAGCACCGGCTCCTCGCCGTCGGCGCGCAGCAGCTGGAAGCAGGCCAGCTTCAGCGCCAGCGCGAACGACCAGGACTCCCCGTGGCTGGCGTACCCCTTGGCCGGGGCCGGCCCCAGGTGCAGCACCAGGTCGTCGCGGTGCGGGCCGACCAGGGTGACCCCCCGGTCGACCTCCTCCTTGCGGCGCTCCTCGACCCGCTGACGCAACGCCCCGGTGAGCTCGGCCGCGGTCGGCAGGCCCAGGCCGGGCACGAACGCCGTCCCGTCCCCGGCCATCGGCACGGTGCTGGTGTAGCCCAGGGTCGCCGGGTCGCTGCCGGGCCCGGCGACCTCGGCGTAGGCCGCGGTCACGTGCGGGGCCAGGTCGGTGGCCAGCTGCAGCCGGGCCGCCAGCAGCTGGCCGCCCAGGTCGGCGAGGTGGCCGTCCCAGACCTCGAGCGTGGCGATGGCCCCGCCGCGGGCCAGCTTCGCGGTCTTGAGCAGGGCGTTGCGCTGCTTGAGCACCCGGTCGTAGTCCGACCGGACGCCGGCCAGCCGCGGCGTGCGGCTGACCAACAGGTCGTCGAGGAACCGGCGGCGCTCGGTCGGGTCGCCCCGCACGAGTGCCAGGTCCTCCGGCGCGAAGAGCACCGTCTTGACCAGGCCCAGCAGCTCCCGCGGCCGGGGCAACGGGGAGCGGTTCACCCGCACCCGGTTGGCCCGGCCGGGGTTGATCTCCACCTCGACCAGCAGCTCGCGGTCGTCCTTGCGCAGCGCGGCCCGGACGACGGCCTGCTGCGCACCGTGCCGGACCAGCGGTGCGTCGTTGGACACCCGGTGGCTGCCCAGCGTCGCCAGGTAGCCGACCGCCTCGACCAGGTTGGTCTTGCCCTGGCCGTTGCGGCCGACGAAGACCGTCGGCCCCGGTGTCAGCGGCAGGTCGACGGCGTCCCAGCTGCGGAAGGACCCCAACTGGAGGTGCCGGACGTACATGGAGGACCCCCTCGCGCCCCGAGCCTCGCGAGCTCGGCTCGGGCCCCTGCGAGGGGGCCGACCAGTCTGGAGTCGTCGACGCTCCCGCTCAGGCGGGGTCCTCGACCTCCTGCTTCTTGGCCTGCACGGCGTGCCCGCCGAACTGGTTGCGCAGCGCGGCGACGGCCTTCATCGTCGGGCTGTCGTCCTGGCGGGAGGCGAAGCGGGCGAACAGCGACGCCGAGATCGCCGGCATCGGGACGGCGTGCTCGATCGCCTGCTCGACGGTCCAGCGGCCCTCGCCGGAGTCGGCGGCCCAGCCGGTGATGTCGTCCAGGCCCGGGTCCTCCTGCAGCGCGCGGACCAGCAGGTCCAGCAGCCAGGAGCGGATGACGGTGCCCTGGGTCCAGGAGGCGATGACGCCCGGGACGTCCTCGACCAGGTCGACGGCGGCCAGCAGCTCGTAGCCCTCGCCGTAGGCCTGCATCATCGCGTACTCGATGCCGTTGTGGACCATCTTGGCGAAGTGGCCGGCACCCACCGGTCCGGCGTGCACGAAGCCCGCGCCGGGCACGGCCTGGCCGGACTCGTCCTGCGGCGCCGGGGGCTTGAGGGCGTCGAAGACGGGCTGGACCTTCGCCACGTCCTCCTTCGAGCCGCCGACCATCAGCGCGTAGCCGTTCTCCAGGCCCCAGACACCACCGGAGACGCCGGCGTCGACGTAGCCGATGCCCACGGTCGCCAGGTCGTCGGCGTGGATCTTGTCGTCGGTGAACTTCGAGTTGCCACCGTCGACGACGACATCGCCCTCGCTGAGCAGCTCCTTGAGCGCGCTCACCGTCTGCCGCGTCGGGTCGCCGCTGGGGACCATCACCCACACCACGCGGGGCGCCTCGAGCGCGTCGACCAGGCCCTGCAGGCTGTCGACGTCCCGCTTGCCCGGTGCGTTGTCGTACCCGACGACCTCGTGGCCCGCGCGGCGCAGCCGCTCGGCCATGTTGCCGCCCATCTTGCCCAGTCCGATCAGCCCCAGCTGCACGCCGGTCCTCCTCGCATCAGTGGTGGGTCGCCCTGCTCCGGTCTCGGCGGCGCTGCCCCGGTGGCGGACCCATGGTGCGCGCCCGGCGGTGCCGGGCGCGATTCGAGCTCAGGTCACCCCGGGAGACGCACCGGCATGATCAGGTAGCGGTAGCTGCCCGGCTTGGGAGCCGCGCCGTCACCGTCGCCGGCGGGCTCGTAGGAGCCCGACAGGACGGCCGGCTTGAGCGCGCTGGTGAAGTCCATCCGGGCCCGCTCGGTGTGCACCGCGGCCAGCCCGTCCAGCAGGAACGTCGGGTTGAACCCGATGGTCAGCGGGTCACCGTCGAACTCGACGTCGCACCGCTCCTCGGCCTGGCCCTCGTCGTCGGTGCCACCGGCGCGCAGGGTCACCTGGCCCGGGGTGAACTCGCAGCGCAGCGGGGTGCCCCGCTCGGCGACCAGGGCCACGCGCTTGGCGGCGTCGGTGAACAGGCCGACCGGCAGCGTTGCGTGCGAGGCGGACTCGCTGGGCATGATCGCGCGGTACTTGACGAACTCGGCGTCCAGCAGCCGGGTCGTGGTCTGGCGGTCCTTGCCGCTCATGCCGAGGATGCCCTCGCCGGAGCCGCCCGAGGACAGCGACAGCACGACCTCGGGGCCGCTGGTCAGCGTCTTGGCGGCATCGGCCAGGGTCCGCGCGGGCACCAGGACGGCGGCCGACAGACCCGGGGTCTCCGGGCGCCAGGCGAACTCCCGGACGGCCAGCCGGTAGCGGTCGGTGGCGGCGAGGGTGACGACGTCGTCCTCGATCTCGAGCCGGACGCCGGTGAGCATCGGCAGCGTGTCGTCCCGCCCGGCCGCGACGGCGACCTGTCCGACGGCCTCGGCGAAGGCGTCGCTGTCCACGACACCCGCGGTGGAGGGCATCGAGGGCAGCGAGGGGTAGTCCTCGACCGGCAGCGTGGGCAGCGAGAACTTCGCGTTGCCGCAGGTGATCGACAGCCGGGCGCCCTCGGCGACGACCTCGACCTGGTGCGGCGGCAGGGCCCGGGTGATCTCGGCCAGCAGCCGGCCCGGGACCAGGGCGCGCCCGCCCTCGGAGGAGGACACGTCGACCTCGGAGCGGGCCGAGACCTCGTAGTCGAAGCCCGAGACCGACAGCGAGCTGCCCTCGACCTCCAGCAGGATCCCGGCCAAGACCGGCACCGACGGTCGCGGCGGGAGGCTGCGTGCCGTCCACGCGACCGCGTCGGCGAGCACCTCGCGTGCCACCCGGAACTTCATGTCGTGTCCACCCCTGCTCGTCTGGCGCTGTGCTGGTCCGTGCTCGGTCCGTGCTCGCTGGTCCGTGCCGCCGGCGGTCGTGCTGGTGCACGCCGGGTCCGGTCACCGGCCGCGCCGGTCACCTGCGGCGGTCAGTCTCCCCTGCCCGGGGGCCCGGCGTCGACAGCCCCCCACCGGCACCCCTGCCCCTGCTGCTGCTCGTCGGTGTCGACTCGGCGACCGGCACGTGCACACCCAGTGTGTGGTTCAAGGAATCTCCGAGGGACATCACTCATCACCGTCATCACGGGTGTGGGTACTGGGGAAAGGCCCTGTTTCCGCTGCTCAGGCACCGAGTGGGGCTGTTGGCCCGGTGTGGGCCGGTGACCGTCTGCCTGGGGTCGACATGGGGATACGGTGTGGACGACGAGGGCCGGTGACCGTCCCCGGCCGGCCGGTCATCGGTGCCGGTCACCGACCGGGCCGCTGACCTGCACGGACACGGGGTCACCGTCCGTCGTCACGAATCGTGACCCGGACGGCACGGGATCTCCCCAACCTGTGCACAGAGCTGGGGACAGCGGGATCCGTGGGACGGCGGGGTCCCGGATCGACTGCGCAGAGTCACCAGGACGAGTGAGGCGCGTCGGTCGACACGGCGACGCCCCCCGGGCGGGTCGCCGGGGGTCACCCGATCGGTGACCGACGTGGCGGGGCAGCGGTCACCGGTCCGCGGCCGTCGACGACGGACCCCGCGTGCGGCCCGGCCCAGGACGACGAGAGGCCCCCGACCGCGTGGGTCGGGGGCCTCTCGGGCGGACGTCGTCCCTACTGGCGGGCGCGGCTCTTGATCCGGGCGGTGAGCTCGGTGACCTGGGTGTAGGTGGCCCGCCGCTCGCTCATCAGGCCGGTGATCTTCTTGACCGCGTGCATCACGGTGGTGTGGTCCTTGCCGCCGAAGGAGGCACCGATCCGGGGCAGCGACAGCTCGGTCAGCTCACGGCACAGGTACATCGCGATCTGCCGGGCGTTGACCAGCGTGCGGGAGCGGTTGGCGCCCTGCAGCTCCTCCATCGTCACGGAGAAGTACTCGGCCGTGGCCGCCATGATGATGGCCGCGGTGATCTGCGGGCCCTGCTCGTCGCTGATCAGGTCCTTGAGCACCAGCTCGGCCAGCGCGAGGTCGACGGGCTGCTTGTTCAGGCTGGCGAACGCCGTCACCCGGATCAGCGCACCCTCGAGCTCGCGGATGTTGGTCTGCACCTTGCTGGCGATGAACTCCAGCACCGCGTCGGGTGCCTGCAGCCGCTCCCCCCACGCCTTCTTGCGCAGGATCGCGATGCGGGTCTCCAGGTCCGGCGCCTGGACGTCGGTGATCAGCCCCCACTCGAAGCGGGTGCGCAGCCGGTCCTCCAGCGTCGTCAGCTTCTTGGGCGGCCGGTCGGAGGTGATCACGATCTGCTTGCTGGCGTTGTGCAGGGTGTTGAAGGTGTGGAAGAACTCCTCCTGGGTGCGCTCGGCACGCTCCAGGAACTGGATGTCGTCGATCAGCAGGAAGTCGATGTCCCGGTAGCGACGGCGGAAGTCCTCGGCCCGGCCCGAGTGCACCAGGTTGATGAACTCGTTGGTGAACTCCTCGGTCGAGACGTAGCGGACCCGGACGTTGGGGAACATCCGTGCCGCGTAGTGCCCGATCGCGTGCAGCAGGTGGGTCTTGCCCAGCCCGGAGTCGCCGTAGACGAAGAGCGGGTTGTAGGCCCGGGCCGGCGCCTCGGCGACCGCGACCGCGGCGGCGTGGGCGAACCGGTTGCTGTTGCCGATGACGAAGCTGTCGAAGACGTACTTGGGGTTGAGCCCCAGGTCCCCGCCGCCGGACCGACGGTCGGCGAAGAGCGGGACGCTGCCCCGGCCGTTGCCGTTCCCGCCGCCGTTGCCGCCGCCGTTGCCACCCCGGTCGCGGTCCCGCTCGTCGGGACGGTCGCGGCCGGCCGAGGAGTCGTCGGAGCCGGGGTCGCCGGCCGCGTCGTCGACGTCCCAGGGCGCCGGTCGTCGGGGGTCGTTGCGGGGCCGGTCCCAGGCGGGGGCCCGGTCGTAGGAGTCCCGCGAGGCGGTGCCGCGCGACCAGTCCCGGCCGTCACCGGACTCGGGCAGCCAGACGTCGGTGCGCGGGGCGTCGCTGCGCACACCGAAGGCGCTGCGGCCGTCGTCGAGCTGGGCGCGGGCGGCCCGGTCCTCGTCCTCGCGGTCGCGCTGCCAGTCCTCACGGGCGCGGTCCTCGCGGGCCCGGTCCTCCCGCGCGCGGTCCTCGCGCTCCCACTCGGGACGACGGTCGCGCTGCTCGGCCACCCGGTCGGGCACCCGGTCGGCGGGCCGGTCCCAGCCGCTGTCGGCGGTCTCGGCGGCGGCGTCGCGGGCGGCCTCGCTGGGGGTGTCCTCCAGCTGGACGGCGACCTTGATCTCCCGGCCGAACTCCGCGGACAGGGCGTCGGTGAGGGCCGTCCGCATCCGGGACTCCAGCACCGTCTGGGTGAACTCGTTGGGCGCCGACAGGACGGCGACGCCCTCGACGAGACCCAGCGGCCGGGTCAGGTTCAGCATCGCGTTCTGCTGGGGGGACAGGCTGCCGGCCAGTCGCTCCCGGATGCCGTCCCAGACCGTGGCCAGGTCGACCTGAGAGTCGGCCATCGGCTGTGTCCCCTTCCCTGCGTCCCCGTGTGCGTGCCGCGTGCCGGCGGTGGTGCCGTGTCGGTCGTGCCGTCCGTGCTGGTGGTGCGGTCCCTGCTGGTCGTGCCGTGCCGTGCCGGTGGTGCGGTGCTGGTCGTGCTGACGGTGCTCGCGCTGCGTCGCGTGCCGAGCTCCTCGTGTCGCTCGCGTCGCGCCGATGGTCCCCGTGCGCACGGGGAGGACTGCAGCCTGCCCTGCCGTGTGCCCCGGCGTCACCCCCGTGGGGGCCGGTGGCCACCCGCCGGACACCCGTGCGGACGACGTCGTCCGGTGGCGGGGCCGCTGGGGGGCCGGGTGCGGCGGACCGCTCCGTCCCCCGCTCGTTCCCCAGGTGTGGACCCGTCCACCCTCGGCGTCCACACCGGGGTCCACAGTCTGTGGACAGAGGTCGGGACGTGGTGGGGCGGTGGGCGGCCGTCCCGCGGCGTGCGGGGCGTCCGTCCAGGTCAGGAGCCCGTGGGCCGGTCCGGACGGCGGGTCGGACGGGTGTCCGGGACCCGTCCGGGGACGGCGTTCGGGGGGTTCTCCCGGGAGTCGGGCAGCGCGGCGACGCTAACAGCCGGATCCACAGGCGGGCAACGACCGGCACCGGACCCGGTGGCACCCACCGGCGCGTCGTCCGGGGCCCGCCGGGGGTGCGTGGTGCAACATGGCGGGTCCGCTGTCCTCCCGTCCGCCGGGCCGCTGGCCTCCTCGGCTATGCTTGTCGCGTCTGTGGACAGCGGACGGTCCTGCACGTGTGCCCTGCGTGCTGTCCGTGCGTGACCGCAGCAGACCAGCCTCGGTGCGGACCGGGCCGCGACACACGTCGTGCGCCCACCAGCACCGCCGCGTGGCCGGCCCGACAGGCCGGCCACCGCCTCGACGTCGTCAGTGGGAGTACCTCGTGAGCAAGCGCACGTTCCAGCCGAACAACCGCCGTCGGTCCAAGACGCACGGCTTCCGGCTCCGGATGCGCACCCGCGCCGGCCGCGCCATCCTCGCCGGCCGCCGCCGCAAGGGTCGCGACAAGCTCTCCGCCTGAGGTGCTGCCCGCGCAGGCACGCCTGCGCCGGCGTCCGGAGTTCACCGTGGTCGTCCGCTCCGGCCGGCGTGCCGGGCGTCCGACCATGGTGCTGCACTACCTGCCCGAACGGCCCGTCGTCCGTACCGGGGGTCCCCAGGACCCTCCGGCCGGACCGCGGGCCGGTTTCGTGGTGGGCAAGTCCGTCGGCAACTCGGTCTGTCGGCACCGGGTGACCCGTCAGCTGCGCCACCTGGTGCGCGACGAGCTGCACCGGCTGCCCGACGGTGCCGACCTGGTGGTCCGGGCGCGGCCCGAGGCGGCCACCGCCGACGTCGGCACGATGCGCCGGGACCTCAGCCGTGGCCTGGACCGGGTGCTCGACGCCCGGCCGGCCCGCACGACCGGCTCCTCCGGGGGCCGACCGTGAGCAGCCCGGCCGCCCGGGCGCTGCTGTCCGCCGTCGGTTTCTACCGGCGCGCGATCAGCCCGGTGCTGGGCCCGCGCTGCCGGTTCGTCCCGACCTGCAGCGAGTACGCCCAGGAGGCCGTGCAGGTGCACGGTGCGGCCCGGGGCAGCTGGCTGGCGGTCGCCCGGATCGCCAAGTGCGCCCCCTGGCACCCCGGCGGCGTCGACCTGGTGCCCGGCACCACACGGTCCGCCACCGATCCAGGAACCGCACAGCACGTCCACTCGTCGGACACGGGGGCAGGACCGGCAGCCGCCGTCCGCCCCACCCGAGCTCCCCGGCCCACCGGCGGCCGGATCCCGCAGCAGGAGGCTGGCGTTGCTTGACTGGCTGTACACCGCGATCGCGTGGGTGATGAAGCAGTGGCACGCACTGTTCTCCACGTTCCTGGACCCGGCGGGCGGCATCGCCTGGGCGCTGTCGGTGGTCATGCTGGTGGTGACCATCCGCGTCCTGCTGTTCCGCCTGTTCGTCAAGCAGGTGAAGAGCCAGCGGGCGATGCAGGAGATCCAGCCCGAGATCCAGAAGCTGCGCAAGCAGTACGGGTCTGACAAGCAGGGCTTCAGCCAGGCCATGATGGCCATGCAGAAGGAGCGCGGGGTCAACCCGCTGGCCGGCTGCCTGCCGATCCTGCCGCAGATCCCGATCTTCATCGGCCTGTTCCACGTGCTGCGGCGCATCGCGCCCGGCAAGGAGGGGCTCTACAGCTGGTCGGACACCCTCACCGAGCAGGCCGCCGCTGCCAAGCTGTTCACCGCCCCGATCGCCGCCTCGTTCAACATGGTGGGCGAGAAGGAGCGGGCCATCCTGGGCCTGACGGACGGCAGCTACACCGGCATCCGGGTCGTCGCCGGCATCTTGATCATCATCATGTGCTTCACGACCTTCTACACCCAGAAGCAGATCCAGAAGCGCTCCGGGCCGGTCGAGGGCCAGGCCGCCACGATCCAGAAGCTGCTGCTGTACGGCATGCCGATCAGCCTCTTCGTCTCCGGCTTCTTCTTCCCGATCCTGGTGCTGCTGTACTGGTTCACCAACAACCTGTGGACCCTGGGCCAGCAGTTCTACATCCTCAAGAAGCTGCCCCCGCCCGGGTCGCCCGGCGCCCTGGCCAAGGCCGAGGCCGACAAGCCCCGGATCGACCCCAAGCTGCTCGCGCCCAAGCCCGGTGTCAAGCCCGTCCGGCCCAAGACGAGCCGTCCCGCGGCGACCTCGGGCCCCGCGTCCGCCGTCGACGCCGACCTCGACGGGGTCATCGACACCCCGGCCGAGGGCACCGGCTCCACCGCGGCCTCCGAGGGCACCGGGGCCAGCCGCCCGGCATCGGGGACCACCCGCCCACGGTCCGGGTCCTCGGGCGGGTCCGCCGGCCCGGCCAACCGCGGCAAGCGCAAACGCCGCTGAACCGCCGGCCGCCTCCCTCCAGGTGAGGCGGCCCCCGGCCGGTCGCCTCGTCGCCGGCCCCCACTCCACCGGGCTCGACCCGGCCGCCTGCACTCCTCCGGAGGAACCCACGTGAGCGCACCGCAGAACAGCACCGACAGCACCGCGAGCCCGGACACCGCCGTCACCGCCGTCACCGCCGAGGCCACCTCCGGCGCCGTCCTGCCCACCGACGGCGGGGAGACCCTGCTCCCCGACGCCGACGAGGCCTCGGCCGACGCGGTCGTCGAGCCGGTCGACGTCGTCTCCGAGGACGCCCCGGCACGGGACGCTGCGGAGGCCGGGGACGACGAGGACGACGAGGACGACGACGAGGGGGCCGACGACCTCCTGGTGCGCGAGGGCGACGTCGCCGGGGACTACCTGGAGCGGCTGCTGGACATCCTCGACGTGGACGGTGACATCGACCTCGACGTGGAGGGCGACCGCGCCTCCGTCGCCGTCGTCGGGGGTCAGCTGACCACCCTGATCGGGCCCGAGGGCGCCACGCTGGAGGCCCTGCAGGAGCTGACCCGGCTCGCCGTGGCGCAGTCCACCGGGACCCGCAGCCGGCTGATGCTCGACGTCGGTGGCTTCCGGGCCCAGCGTCGCGCCGACCTCACCGCGCTCGCCGGCGATGCCGCCAGCCGGGTCGCCGAGAGCGGCGCGCCCGAGCGGCTGGCTGCGATGAACCCCTTCGAGCGCAAGGTCGTGCACGACGTCATCGCCGCCGCGGCCGGCGTGCGCAGCGAGTCCGAGGGCGAGGAGCCGAACCGCCGCGTCGTGGTCCTGCCCGAGAAGTGACGTCGCCCGAGGAACCCACCGAACCCACCGCCCCGCAGCTGCCGGAGGAGCCAGCGACCGCCGCGGCGGTCTTCGGTGACGCCCTGCCACTGGCTCGGCGTTACGTCGAGCTGCTCGCCGGCGACGGGGTCGTGCGCGGGCTGATCGGTCCCCGCGAGGTCCCCCGGCTGTGGGAGCGGCACGTGCTCAACAGCGCCGCGGTCGCCGAGGCCGTGCCCCAGGGTGCCCGGGTCGTCGACATCGGCAGCGGGGCCGGGCTGCCCGGCATCCCGCTGGCGTTGGCGCGGCCGGACCTGACGTTGTCCCTGGTGGAGCCGATGGCCCGCCGGGTCGAGTTCCTCGAGGACGTCGTCGCCGCGCTGGGCACGGACTGGCGGGTCGTCCGCGGGCGGGCCGAGGAGAAGTCCGTCGGCCGCGCCGTGGGTCCGGTCGACGTGGTCACCGCCCGGGCGGTGGCACCCCTCCCCCGGCTGGTGGGCTGGTGCACGCCCCTGCTGCGGCCCGGTGCCCAGCTGGTCGCCCTCGTCGGGGCCAAGGCGGCGGCCGAGGTGCCCTCGCTGATCCCCCGGTTCGCGGCGGCCGGGATGCGGGACGTGCACGTGCGGGCGGTCGGTGAGTCGCTGGGGTCGGCGGCCACCACGGTCGTCGTCATGACCCGCGGCGGTCGCTGAGCGGCTGGTCCGCACACCCACCTGCGACCCGTAGGCTGGGTCGTGGAACGAGTCCACGAGCGCGTTTCACGTGGAACTGGCTACAGGACCCGACCCGTTCCACGTGGAACACGGTCGGGCGAGGAGGACGCAGGCATGACGGATCCAGGCGAACGGCTGCGGAGCAGTCTCGCCGCCGACTCCCCGCCTGCCGGTGTCGAGTTCGACAGCCCCATCGCGATGGAGGCCATGCGGGCCACTCGGGTGCTGCACGCGAACGAGCAGGAGCCCTTCCCCGCCCCCGGGCGGATCCGGGTCATCACCATCGCCAACCAGAAGGGCGGCGTCGGGAAGACCACCTCGACGGTGAACCTCGGCGTCGCGCTGTCGTTGTTCGGCCTGCGCGTGCTGGTGATCGACCTGGACCCGCAGGGCAACACCAGCACGGCCCTGGGTGTGGACCACTCGGTGGGCACGCCGTCCATCTACGACGCGCTGGTGGGTGAGTCCACGCTCGCCGAGGTCACCCACCCGACGACCGCGTCCCCCGACCTGCGCTGCATCCCGGCCACCATCGACCTGGCCGGAGCCGAGATCGAGCTGGTCAGCGTGGTCGCGCGGGAACACCGGCTGCGCCGGGCCATCGAGACGCACCTGCACGCGCTGCCCGCCGAGGAGCGCCCGCACTACGTCCTCATCGACTGCCCGCCGTCCCTCGGGCTGCTGACGCTCAACGCACTCGTCGCCGGGGACGAGGTGCTGATCCCCATCCAGTGCGAGTACTACGCGCTGGAGGGGCTGGGTCAGCTGCTGTCCAACATCGAGCTGGTCCGGGCGCACCTGAACCCGGGCATCTCGGTGAGCACCATCCTGCTGACCATGTACGACGGGCGGACCAAGCTCGCCGACCAGGTCGCCGACGAGGTGCGCAACCACTTCGGGGACCTGGTGCTGTCCTCGGTCATCCCCCGCAACGTGCGGGTCAGCGAGGCTCCCGGTTACGGGCAGTCCGTGCTGACCTACGACCCGGGCTCGCGCGGGTCCACCAGCTACGTGGAGGCCGCCCGGGAGCTCGCGCTCCGGGGGGTCGACCTGGAACCCCTGGTGCCCGTGCAGCCCACCCCCGCAGTGGCAGCCGCTCCCCCGGCGGCCCACCCGCTGTCCGCGCTCGTCCTCGGTGAGACCGTGGCGAGCGTCCGATCAGGTCCCCAGGAGAACTCATGAGCAAGCGCGGCGGACTCGGCCGGGGCCTGGCGGCCCTCATCCCCACCAGCGCCCCCGCACCGACGGCCACCCCGGCGGCCCGCGCCGCCGAGGCGGTCGAGGCGGCCGCCGAGCGCGCGGCCGCCGGTCTCACCGAGGAGCCCCCGCCGCCGGCGCTCTCCCCGGTCGCCGACCTGCCGGCCGAGGTGGCCGGCGTCCCCGGTGCCCAGCTGCGCGAGGTCTCGGTGGACGACGTCGTCCCCAACCCCAAGCAGCCCCGCCTGGTCTTCGACGACGAGGCGCTGGAGGAGCTCGCGCACTCCGTGCGGGAGTTCGGCCTGCTGCAGCCGATCGTCGTGCGCGAGCGGCCCGAGGGCGGCTACGAGCTCATCATGGGCGAGCGCCGGCTGCGCGCCGCGCGGGCGGCCGAGCTGCAGACCGTGCCGGCGATCGTCCGGGACACCTCCGACGACGCGATGCTGCGCGACGCCCTGCTGGAGAACATCCACCGGGTGCAGCTCAACCCGCTCGAGGAGGCGGCGGCCTACCAGCAGCTGCTGGAGGAGTTCGGCGCCACCCACGAGGAGCTCGCCGCCAAGATCGGCCGCAGCCGCTCGCAGGTCACCAACACCATCCGACTGATGAAGCTGCCGGTGAAGGTGCAGACCCGGCTCGCTGCCGGCGTGCTGTCCGCCGGCCATGCCCGGGCGCTGCTGGGTCTGCCCGACCCGGAGGCGATGGACGCCCTCGCCACCCGCATCGTCGCCGAGGGCATGAGCGTGCGGGCCACCGAGGAGGCCGTCGCGCTGGCGGTCGCCGCCGAGCCCGAGGCCAAGCGGAAGTCCCGGCGGACCATCACCGCCCCCGGGGTCGAGGAGCTGGCCGGCCGGCTGTCCGACGTCTTCGAGACCAAGGTCAAGATCCAGATCGGCCGCTCGAAGGGCCGGGTCGTCGTCGAGTTCGGCTCGGTCGACGACCTGCAACGCATCATCGGCGTGATGGCCCCCGACATCACCGGTCGGAGCTCCGCGCAGTAGCAGCACCGAGGACGGCCCCGGTTCCGTCACAGACGGAACCGGGACGGGGACTCAGCCCCGGGTGGCGGCCTGGCGCAGCAACCGGGTGAGCACGTCCCCGAGCCGGTACCCGGCGGCCTCGACGGCCATCGGGAACATCGAGGTCTCGGTGAGGCCGGGTGAGACGTTGACCTCCAGGAAGTGCACCTCGCCGTCGGCGTCCACGATGAGGTCCGTGCGGGACAGGTCCGCCAGGCCCAGCGCCCGGTGCACGGTCACCGCGGTCTCCGCCGCCCGGCGGGCGACGTCCTCGGTCACCCGGGCCGGGGTGTGGTACTCGGTCAGCCCCGGGGTGTAGCGAGACGTGTAGTCGAAGACGCCGGACTCGGGGGCGATCTCGACCGCGGGCAGCGCCTGCGGTCCCTCGCCCAGGTCGATCACCGACACGGCCAGCTCGATGCCCTCGACGAAGCGTTCGACGAGCACGGTGTCCCCGTAGGCGAAGCAGCTGACCATCGAGGCCGGCAGGTCCTCGACCCGGCTGACCTTCTGCGCACCCAGGGCCGATCCGCCCGAGGCCGGCTTGACCATCAGCGGCAGGCCGAGACGGGCGACGATGAGGTCGAGCACGGCTGCAGCGCCCAGCTCGCGGAACGTCGAGTGCGGCAACGCGACCCATGCCGGCGTCGTCACCCCGGCGGTCTGCACCACGGACTTGGCGGCCGGCTTGTCCCAGGCCAGCCGGCAGGCCGCGGCCGGCGACCCGACGTAGGGCACCCCGGCGAGGTCCAGCACCGCCCGGACGGCACCGTCCTCACCCGTGGAGCCGTGCAGGGCGATGAAGACGGCGTCGGCCGGGGTGGCGGCCAGGCCGGGCAGCAGCTCGCTGTCGGCGTCCCGCAGTTCGGCGTCCAGGCCGGCGCGCAGCAGCGCCTCGACCACCTGGGTGCCCGAGGACAGGCTGACCTCGCGCTCGAAGGTCAGGCCACCGGCGAGCACGACGGCGCGCAGCAGGTCGGTGTCGGTCGACACCGGCGTGGTGTCGCTCATGACGGGTCCCCCAGCTGGTCCGTGGACGCCGGGCCGGTGATCGCCTCGGTGGTGGGCACCTGGGGGGTGCTCGGGCGGGCCGCCCGGAAGGTGCCGGTGTCCACGCCGTCGAAGGTCGAGTGCAGGTCCAGCTCGGCCTCGATCACCCGCGCCAGACGACGCACACCCTCACGGATCTGGTCCGGCTCGGGGTAGCAGTAGGACAGCCGCATGAACTCCTTGCCCTGGCCGTCGGCGTAGAAGCCGATGCCGGGCACGTAGGCCACGTGCGCGCTGACGGCGCGGGGCTGCATCAGCTTGGCGTCCAGGCCGTGCGGCAGCTTCAGCCACACGTAGAACCCGCCGTCCGGTCGGCTCCAGGTGGTGCCCGGCGGCATCAGCGCGGTGAGGGAGTCCAGGCAGGCGTCGCGGCGCTCGCGGTAGAGCTCGATGAAGGTCTTGATCTGCTGCTGCCAGGGCTGGGTGTCCAGGTACCGGGCGACGGCGTACTGGGTGAGCGAGGGCGGGCACAGCACCTGCGCCTCGGAGGCCAGCACCAGCTTCTCCCGGACGGCGAGGGGCGCCAGCACCCAGCCCACCCGCAGACCCGGGGAGAAGGTCTTGGAGAACGAGCCCAGGTAGACGACCCGCTCGCTGTTGCGGGCGCGCAGGGCGCGCATCGGCTCGTGCTCGAACCCCAGCAGGCCGTAGGGGTTGTCCTCGATGACGAGCAGGTCGTACCGGTCGGCGATGTCCATGATCCGGACCCGCCGCTCCTCGGTCAGCGTGACGCCGCCGGGGTTGTGGAAGTTCGGGATCGTGTACAGGAACTTGACCCGGTCACCGCGGGCACGGCACTCGATGAGCGCGTCCTCCAGCGCCTCGGGCACCAGGCCGTCGTCGTCCATGGCGACGTGCTGCACGCGGGCCTGGGCGGCCTGGAAGACCCCGAGCGCACCCACGTAGGACGGCGCCTCGGCCAGGATCACGTCACCGGGGTCGCAGAACACCCGGGTCACCAGGTCCAGCCCCTGCTGGGACCCCACGGTGACGACGACCTCGGACGGCGAGGCGTCGGTGATGCCCTCCAGGGCCATCACGTCGCAGATCCGCTCCCGCAAGCGGGGGTCGCCCTGTCCGGAGCCGTACTGCAGGGTCTGGGCGCCCATCCCGCTGACCAGCTCGCCGATCATGGAGCCCACGGCGTCCAGCGGCAGGGCGGTGACGGCGGGCATGCCACCGGCCAGCGACACGACCTCCGGCCGGCTCACCACGGAGAACAGGGCCCGGATCTCCGAGCTCTTCATGCCGTGGGTGCGGGCGGCGTAGCGGTCGGCCAGCGGGTCCAGCCGCGGGTGACGCGCCGGGACCGGGACCGACGCGCTGACCGTGGGGTCGGGCGTCGAGGAGGACATCGTCAGAGTGTAAGGACCCGGCCCGCCGACACGCCTCAGGCGCTGGTGGACAGCTGGTACGTCCCGGTCGGCGGGTCGGCGTCCTTGGGCAGGAACAGCCGCTGGACGGCGGCCAGCACGGACTGCGCGATGGTGCCGCGCAGCCGGGCGTCGAGCAGCAGCTGCCGGTCCACGGGGTGGGAGAGGTAGCCGCAGTCGATCCGGATGGCCGGCATCCGGGTCAGCCGCAGCAGGTCCCAGGTCTTGGCGTGCGAGCCGCAGTCGAGCATGCCGGTGCGCGCGACGACCTCGCGGCGCAGCAGGTTGGCGAACTCCTCACCGACCGTGGACGAGGCGCCCGACCCGGTGCCGTAGTAGTAGCTGGCCACCCCCCGGGCGTGCTGGGAGTCGTGCGCCTCCATGTGCAGGGAGACGAACAGGTCGGCCCGGGCGTCGTTGGCGAAGCCGGTCCGCTCGGCGAGCGTCGGCCCTCCGGTGCGGCCACGGGTGAGGTACACCGTGGCACCGGCGGCGGCCAGCCGACCCTCGATCCGGGTGGCCAGGTCGTAGACCAGGTCGGACTCGGTGGTCTCCCCGGCGGTGTAGCCGCTGTCGTCCCCGCCGTGACCGGGGTCGATGACGATGACCCGGCCGATCAGGTGCGGGCCGGACTCGACCAGCGAGGCGCTCTGCCGCAGCAGCTGCGGGCGCCCCCCGGTGACCCGGCGGCCCAGCTGGCGCAGCGCGCGCAGGGTCCCCGGGCCGCAGGTGCCGTCGACGGTGAGCCCGTAGTCGCGCTGGAAGGACTTCAGTCCGTTCTCGGTCTCCACGCCCAGGATCCCGTCGGCCCGCCCGGCGTCGTAGCCCAGCTCGAGCAGGCGCTCCTGCAGGCCGGCGACGTCGTCCCCACGGTGCGGGCGTTCGGGGTCGTAGCGCAGCACCCGGTCGCCCAGGGACCACCGGGCCTCCGACAGCGCGCGGTAGGTCTCCTCGCCGACCCGGCCGTCCACCGAGAGCCCACGGACCTGCTGGAAGTGCCGCACGGCCAGCGCGGTGGGCTCGTCGTAGACGGCGGCCGCCTCGGGTGCGGTGGGCTCGGTGTGCAGCAGCCCGAGGCTGCGCAGCGCGGCCTGTACGTCGGCCACGGCCGGGCCGGTGGCGCCGGGGACGAGGGGTTCCACGCGGGGGTCGCTCCAGGGGGTCGGGGTGGGTCGGCACCGATTGTCGTCCTCGCCGGTCACTCCGGCGAGACCAGGGTGGTCAGGACGCGCAGGGGCCCGGACGCTGGGTCGTGCGGCGTCCGGGCCCGTGGCGCGCCGGCCCCGGTCCGCTTGGACCGGGGTCGTGGCTCAGATGTAGTCGGCCAGGTCGGAGAGGATCGCGCCCTTGGGCTTGGCGCCGATGATGCTCTTGACCGGCTTGCCGCCCTGGAAGACGGTCATCGTCGGGATCGACATGACCTGGTAGTCCCGGGCGATCTGCGGGTTCTCGTCGATGTTGAGCTTGGCGATGGTCAGCTTGTCGCCGTGCTCGGAGGCGATCTCCTCGAGCACCGGGGCGACCATCTTGCACGGACCGCACCACTCGGCCCAGAAGTCGACGAGCACGGGCTTGTCGCTGCCCAGCACGTCGGCGGCGAAGC
Source organism: Klenkia sp. AC732 (assembly GCF_979256525.1). Classification (NCBI taxonomy): domain Bacteria; kingdom Bacillati; phylum Actinomycetota; class Actinomycetes; order Geodermatophilales; family Geodermatophilaceae; genus Klenkia; species Klenkia sp. AC732. The sequence continues at coordinate 81,766 of NZ_CEEDOS010000019.1, forward strand.
TCTCGTCGGTGACCTTGACGGTGTTGCCTGCCATGGGGATGGCTCCTTCGGTTGGGGTGTGCGCGTGGCGGTGGGTGTCGGAGCTGACGCCTGGCGGCGTCAGCGCTCGTCGAAGGTGTCGGCGAGCCAGCGCTCGGCGTCGATCGCGGCGGCGGCACCGGTGCCGGCCGAGGTGATGGCCTGGCGGTAGATGTGGTCCACCACGTCCCCGCAGGCGAAGACGCCGTCGATGTTGGTGCGGGTGGTCGGGTGCTCGACCTGGACGTAGCCCTCGTCGTCCAGCTTGAGCTGGCCGGCGAACATCTCGCTGCGCGGGTCGTGGCCGATGGCCACGAAGAGGCCGGTCACGTCGAGGGTCTCGGTGGCACCGGACTCGGTGTCGGTGAGCTCGACCGAGGCGACCTGGTTCTCGCCGTGCACGTCGGTGACCTGCTTGCCCAGTGCCCAGCGGATCTTCTCGTTGTCCTGGGCGCGCTTGACCATGATCTTGCTGGCGCGCAGCTCAGGACGACGGTGGACCACGGTCACGGACTTGGCGAAGCGGGTGAGGAAGGTGGCCTCCTCCATCGCGGAGTCACCGCCGCCGACGACCACGATGTCCTGGTCGCGGAAGAAGAAGCCGTCGCAGGTGGCACAGGCCGAGACGCCGTGGCCGAGCAGGCGCTGCTCGTTGTCCAGGCCCAGGTAGCGGTACTTGGAGCCCGTGGCCACGATCACCGCGTGCGCCAGGTGCGTCTCGCCGCCGACCTTGACCACCTTGGGGGTGGCCGTGAGGTCGACCTCGGTCACGTCGCTGGGCACCAGCTCGGCACCGAAGCGCTCGGCCTGGGTGCGCATGTCGTCCATCAGCTGCGGGCCCTGGACGCCCTCCGGGAAGCCGGGGAAGTTCTCCACCTCGGTGGTGGTCATCAGGGCGCCGCCGAACTGGCTGCCCTCGAAGACCAGCGGGTGCAGGTTGGCCCGCGCGGCGTAGGTCGCGGCGGTGTACCCGGCCGGGCCGGAGCCGATGATGATCAGGTCGCGGACGCCGTCGTGCTCCGCCGGCGGGATCGCGGCAGGGGAGGCACCGGGGTCACCCGGGGCCGAGACCGCGGGGCCGGGGGTGGGCTGGTTCGTCGTCACGGGCGGCACAACGGCCAGGGTAGGGGGAGCATTCCCGACCGGCAGCCGGTGGGCGCCCGAGGGAGGGACCGGTCTCAGCCCGCGGCCACCGGGGTGACCTCGGCGATGTCGGCGCTGAAGCCCTCGTCCCCGGACACCAGCCCGGTCACCCACACCAGCACGTAGCGGGTGGTCACGGCCTCGTCGAAGGTCAGCTCGTCGGTGCCGCTGAGCTCCCCGCCGGCGGCGACCGGGTAGCTCTCGAGGTCGCCGTCGGCCGAGTCCCCGGTGCGGACCTCAACGACCGCGCCGGGGGTGTCGGTGGCGATGGTGACGCCGGACAGGGCCTGCTCGCTGCCCAGGTCGTACAGCACGCCGACGCCGGGCTTGAGGTTGCCGAACTCGGCGGAGCCCCGGTAGTTCAAGGTCGGCCAGGATGTGGCCGGGTCGCCGTCGTAGGACAGCGGGACGTCGTCGTCGTTCTCGGGCTCGCCGTCGCCGAAGGGGTCGAAGACCTCGGCTGCGGTGATCTGCAGCGGTGCGGCCGCGGGGGGCTCCTCGCTGGGGGCCGCGCTCTCGGCCGGCGCACTGACCGTGGGGGTGGACCCGACCGGGTCCTCGACGCTGCTGGCGGCGGAGATGACGTTGGTCCCGAACCACCAGCCCACGCCGATCACCATGGCCAGCGCGAGCAGCGGCAGGCCCACGACGACCAGCCGGCGGCGCCAGCTGGAGCCCGCGCCGTCGGTGTCCAGGTCGTCCTCGACCGGGTCGTCGTCGCTGCCGTCGTGGAAGGCCGAACCCCAGTCGAGCCGGTCGTCCTCGGCCGCCCGGTCGTCCCGGTCGTCCCGGTGGTCGTCGTCGTCGTCGACGAGTCCGCGGTGGGCGGGGGCCGGCACCGGCGGGGTGACGGCGGGGAGGGCACCGGCCGGCGGGGCGCCGGTGGTGAGCCCCTCGGCGTCGGCGGCGTCCCGGCGGTCGCGCAGCTTGCGCAGCCAGCCGCTCTCGGTCTCGTCGCCCCGCACGGTCGGGAGCGGGCCGGTCTGGTCGGTGCGCACCCGCTCGCCCAGCAGCGCGACCATCGCCGCGACGCTGGACAGCGCGGTGCCCGGCTCGGTCGAGCGCGCCCGGCGCACGAGCGCGGCCAGGTCGGGCTGGGTGATGACGGGGGGGACCGCGCCAGGGGTGTCACCGCGGCGGCCGGTCAGGCACAGCTCGAGCAGCGCACCCAGCGCGGCGATGTCGCCGGGGACGGTGCCCTCGGCAGCGGGGACGGCGAGCAGGCCGACCAGCCCGCCCGAGCGCAGCACGACGTGCTCGGGGGTGAGGCCGCCGACGGCCAGTCCGACCCGGTGGGCCTCGGCGACGCCCTCGGCCAGCCGGCGGACGACGGTGCGCGCCTCGCGCTCGGGGAGCGGTCCTGCCTCGAGCCGGTGGGCGAGGGTCTGGCCCTCGATCCACTCGTTGACGACGTAGGCGGCGGGGCTGTCGTCCGGGGTGCCCTCGGCGGCGTCGTAGACCATGGCCAGCGCGGGGGTGGCCAGTCCGCCGGCGGTCAGCGCGCGGGTGATCCAGGCGCGGGCGGCCGGTCCACCGGGGTGGTGCACGCGCAGCGCGACGTCCCGGTTGAGGACCCGGTCACGAGCCCGCCAGGAACGGATGACACCGGTGCTGGTCGGCTCGTCGGGGGCGAGCTGGTCCAGGGGGCGGTAACGGTCGGGCAGGCCGGTGGTCGTCGACGTCACGGACGCTGCCGACCTCCCCTGGTCCCCGCCGGACGCGTGCGCGTCAGGTCTGCCGTGCTGTGCTGCTGCTGTGCCGGAGTGGTCGGTCAGCGGCGTGGTCGGCCCAGGCGAGCCCGGACCGCGGCGACCGGCCCCGCGACCTCCGGGACCCGTGCCAGCACGACACCACCGACCACGACGGCGCCGACCACCACCGTACCGACCGCCAGGGTGACGAGCGAGCCCACGACGGCGGTGCCGACGAGGTCGGAGGTGACCCGCACCGCCCCCCAGCCCGCAGCGGCCGCGACGATGCTGACCACCAGGACCCGCAGCACCGTGGACGCGGCGTCGCCAGTACGCAGCGTGCCCAGACGGCGACGCAGAGCCAGGTCGCCGGCGACCCAGCCGACCAGGTAGGTGACCGACGTGGCGACCATGAGACCCGCCACCACGTGCCGGGGTTCGACCAGGACCGGCACCAGCAGCAGCAGGGGCACCCGGACCGCCACCATGGCGACCTGGATCAGGGTCGGCGTCCGGGCGTCCTTCATGGCGTAGAAGACGCGGAGCTGGAGCAGGGTGACCGCCATCGGCAGCAGTCCGAAGGCGCCGACGGCCAGAGCGACGCCGACCGCGCGGGCATCGGAGGGGTCGGCGTTGCCGCGGGCGAAGGCGAGGGTGCCGACCGTGGGCCCGAGCACCACGAGCAGGGCGGTCACCGGCAGCAGGCCGAGGGCCGACAGTCGCATGCCCAGGGACAGGTCGGCGACCACGCCGGGGACGTCGCGGCGGGCGGCGGCACGGCTCATCCGAGGCAGCAGCGCGGTCAACAGGGCGACGCCGATGATCCCGTAGGGCATCTGGAAGAGCAGGCTGGCGTTGCTGAAGGCCGCCGGCCCCAGGCCGCCCTCCTGTCGGGCCGCGGCGTTGGCCACCACGCTGGCCACGACGACGCCGACCTGGCTGACCAGGACGTAGCCGATGACCCACAGGCCCAGCGAGCCGGCCTCGCCCAGCCCGGTCCCGCGCAGCCCCCACCGTGGACGCAGCGGGATGCCGTGGCGGGGCAGCAGCGGCAGCAGCACCAGGGCCTGCAGGGCGATGCCGACGGTCGTGCCGATGCCCAGCAGCCAGACCAGCCAGGGCTCGAGGGTGAGGGGTGTCAGGTCGCCGGGACCCGAGGCGAGCAGGAAGACCACACCGACACCGATGACGACGACGTTGTTCAGGACCGGGGCCCAGGCCGGCGGGCCGAACACCTGACGGGCGTTCAGTGCGGCCGTGGCGAAGGCGCCGATCCCGTAGAAGACGATCTCCACCAGCAGGATCCGGGCCAACCAGTTCGCCAGGTCCACCTGCCCCGGGTTCCCACCGGTGTCCCGGATGCCCATCAGCCAGGTCAGGGCCGGGGCGGCGAGCACGGCGACCACGGTCAGCACGGCCAGTGCGGAGACCCCGAGGGTGAACAGCCGCTGTGTGTAGGCGACCCCCCGGTCGGCGTGCTTCTCCTGGGCACTGACCAGCAGCGGGACGACCACGGAGGTCAGCACGCCGCCGATCAGCAGCTCGTAGACGATGTTGGGCAGGGTGTTGGAGATCGTGTAGGCGTCGTTGACCAGGCCCAGGCCCAGGGCGGCGGTGAGCACGACGGTGCGCAGGAACCCGGTGATGCGGGAGACCAGGCTGGCCACCGCCATCGTCCCGGCCGCGCGCAGGATCCCGCGGCTGCGGCCGGACTCCTCCTCGCGCAGCGTGGGCTGCCCGGGGTCGGTCTCCTGCTGCTCGAAGCGGCTGGGCACCGGGGGCAGCACCGGGATGAGCTGGGTGTCCTCGACCGGCTGCACGTAGCGGTCGCGGCGCGGACCGGCCTCGCCGACCGGGGGCGTGCCCGCTGGTGCCTCGGGGCTGGAGGGCTCGGGTCTGTGGGGCGCAGGAGTGGAGGGCGCGGCGGGACCGCTGGGCGTCCGCGGCAGCACCGGCAGGCCCGGCTGCTCGCCGGAGCGGGGCCGGTCGCTCGCGGGCGGTGCCAGGGCGGCACCCAGCGGGCTGACCCGGGTGCTCGGACCGCGGTCGCCGGTCCGGGGACCGGGCGCGGCCACCGGGGGCCCCTCGCCGGGGGTCGCGACCGGGGACCCCTGGCCGGGGGTGGCGACCGGGGACCCCTGGCCGGGGGTCGCCACCGGGGACCCCGTCGGCCGGGAGGACGAGGCAGGGCGCTCCGCCGGCGGCACGGGCCGGGACGGCGGGGCCTGCGGCGGACGGCGGGTGCCCGGACGGGGCGGACCCGTCGGGTGCCCCCGCCGCTGGCCGCGCCGTCCTCGAGCGCGCT
>NZ_CEEDOS010000020.1:0-85480 GCF_979256525.1 Klenkia sp. AC732
GTCAGGGGTGCCGCGGGAGCTGGGGGGACGGACGGCGGCGGGTCCGGGACCGGCTCGGCGCCGGGCCCGGACACGCGCTGCGGTACGGGCTGCGATGCGGGTGCGGGTGCGGGTGCGGGCCGCCGGGTCGGGGGCGTCACCGGCTGCGGGTCGGGGTCCCACCAAGACCTCCACGCCGCCCGCCACCCGGGTGCCATCACCGTCGCCCTTCGTCGCCAGTGCTGTCCGTGACCACCCAACTGCGATCCGGCTCCGGAGGCAAATCCTGTTCCGCATCACCCGTGCCCCACGGCGTCGGCGGCCGACGCGCTGCCCGCGACACCGGGTCGGGTACCTTCCCGCGGACCGGATACGCGCCGGTCGGACGCCCGATCGCACCCGGAGGTACCGCCCCGTGAAGACCAGGGACCTGGCCTACATCGCGCTCTTCGCCGCCATCACCGCGGTGCTCGGTCTCGTGCCGGCCATCACCGTCGGTCCGGTGCCGATCACCGCACAGACCCTGGGCGTGATGCTCGCCGGGTCCGTGCTCGGAGCCCGCCGCGGGTTCCTGGCGCTGCTGCTCTTCCTGGTGCTCGTGGCCGTCGGCCTGCCCGTGCTGCCCGGCGGCGGTGGCGGACTGGCCGTGTTCGCCGGGCCCACCGCCGGCTACCTGCTGTCCTGGCCGATCGCCGCCGGCGTCATCGGGGCGATCACCGAACGCGTCTGGTCGCGGTACGACCTGGGTTGGGCCGTCGTCGCCAACGCCGTCGGCGGGATCGTCGTCGTCTACGCCGTCGGGGTCACCGTGCTGGCCCTCGTGCTCGACCTGGGACCGGGGGCGGCGCTGGCCTCCGGTGCGCTGCCGTTCCTGATCGGGGACGCGGTCAAGGTCGCCATCGCCTCGGTCGTCGCCGTCCAGGTGCGCCGGGCCTACCCGGTGATCGAGCGGCCGCGCCGGGCGGCCACCGCCTCGTGAGACGCCGGCGGTCCGGGTCCGCGGACCCGGCCGCCGTCGCCGACCCCGCCCGCGGGATCGAGCTGCACGGCGTCGGACACGCCTACGGCGAGCGGACCGTGCTCACCGACCTGACGCTCACCCTGCACGAGCAGCGGGTCGGCGTCGTCGGTGCGAACGGGTCGGGCAAGTCCACCTTCGCCCGACTGCTCAACGGCCTCGTCGTCCCCACCGACGGCGAGGTGCTGGTCGACGGGCTGTCCACGGCGACCCAGCTGCGCGCCGTCCGCCGCCGGGTCGGGTTCGTCTTCCAGGACCCCGACGCCCAGATCGTGCACCCCACCGTCGCCGAGGACGTCGCCTACGGACTGCAGAACCAGGGCGTGCCGGCCGCCGAGCGGGACGCCCGCGTCGCCGACGCGCTGGTCCGGTTCGGCCTGGACGGGCACGCCGACCACCCCGCCCACCTGCTGTCCGGCGGGCAGAAGCAGCTGCTGGCCATCGCCGGGGTGCTGGTGATGCGCCCGGCCCGGGTGGTGTTCGACGAGCCGACGACGCTGCTGGACCTGCTCAACACCCGGCGGGTCGCCGAGCTCATCGGCGGGCTGGCCGAGCAGGTCGTCGTCGTCACCCACGACCTGGACCTGCTCACCGACTTCGACCGGGTGCTGGTCGTCGACCGTGGCCGGGTGGTCGCCGACGACGTCCCCGCCCCGGCGCTGGCCGCCTACCGCGCGCTGATGGACGCCCGCCGGTGACCCTCGCGCTCTACGTGCCGCGGGCCTCACCGGTGCACCGGCTGCCGGCCGGGGCCAAGCTGCTCGCACTGGCCGTGGGCAGCGTGCTGCTCTTCGTGCTCAGCTCCTGGCCCGTGGTGCTCGGGGCACTGGCCGGCGTGCTGGTGGTCGGGCTGCTCACCGCCCGGCTGCCGGCGGCGGCGCTGTGGCGGCAGGCCCGCGCGGTGCTGTGGTTCCTGCTGGCTCTGCTGGTGGTGCACGTGGTCGTCGACGGGTGGCGTGAGGGCCTGGACACCGGCGGGCTGGCCGTCGTCCGGCTGCTGACCCTGGTGCTCGCCGCCGCGGTGGTGACCGCCACCAGCCGGGTGAGCGCGATGGTGGCCGTGGTCGAGCGGGTGTGCGGGCCGCTGCGGCTGGTCGGGGTCCGTCCGGCCCGGATCGGGTTGCTGGTGGCGATGACGCTGCGCTTCATCCCGGTGGTCAGCGAGCGGGCCACCCGGATCCGGGAGGCCCAGGCCGCCCGCGGGGGTGCCGTGCGCGGCCCGCGGGCCCTGGCGGTGACCGTGGTGCCGCTGCTGGTGCAGGTGCTGGTGCTGGCGCACACCCTGGCCGAGGCGCTGGACGCCCGCGGGGCAGACTCCGAGTCTGCCCGCGGGGCAGACTCCGAGTCGTGACCGTCGTCGGCCTGTACGTGACCCCGCACGCCGCCGCCCCGATGCAGGCGGTGGACCAGGTGCAGGCGCTGCCGGGTCTGGGTCTGGCCGGGGACCGCTACGCGCTCGGCGGTGGCACCTGGGCGGACTGGCCGGACGCGGAGAAGCAGCTGACGCTCATCGACGTGGACGCGGTCGCCGAGGTGGCCGACCTGCTGGGTGCGCCGTTCACCCCGGCCGACACCCGCCGCAACGTCGCCACCCGCGGGGTCGACCTGCCTGCGCTGGTCGGCCGGTTCTTCCTGGTCGGTGACGTGCTGGCGTTCGGGATGAAGCGCTGCCCGCCGTGCCGGCACCTGGCCACGCTGACCGGGCTGCCGCTGGTGAAGCCGATGGCGCTGCGCGGCGGGATCAACGCGGCGCTCTTCACCACCGGCACGATCGCCGTCGGCGCGCCCGTGCGGCAGGTCGAGGACGCCGAGGCCGCGACCCTGGGGGCACCCGCCGTGCGGCCGGTGCCGCGCGTGGTCGGCGCCTGACTCAGCCGATGGGCAGCGGACCCTCGTCCTGGTGGGCGGCGAGGAACTCCTTCTCCCCGGGCGTGAGCCGGCGGGGGCGGTCCAGGGCGAAGTCGACCGGCACCAGCAGGGTGCTGCCGGTGACGGCCAGGCGGCCGTGGTCGAAGAGCTCGTAGTGGCACACGAACGACGCGGCCCGGGCGTCGGAGCACCAGATCTGCACGTCGAGGGGGTCCTTGTCGTAGACCACCGGTCGCTTGTAGGCGATCTCGTGCTTGGCGACGACGATGCCGCGGCGCAGGCCGGTGATCTCGTCGTGCGTGGGCTGGTCGAAGAACAGCGCCACCCGGGCGGTCTCGAAGTAGCCGAGGAAGGCGACGTTGTTGACGTGCTGGTAGGCGTCCATGTCCGACCAGCGCATGGGGACCTGCACCGAGAACCTCACGGGGGGACACACTGCCGTACGGGGGCGTCCTACGGTGAGGCGGTGACCTGGATGGCGGGCGAACCCGGTGTGGTCGAGCTCCCCTCGGGCCGGCTCGTGCGCGGCCGCGGGCTGCGCCAGGAGCTGCCCGACCCGGACTTCGGCCTGCTCCTCCTGGGCCGCGACCGGCCAACGGCGTGGCCGCACCGCTGGGTGGCTCGGCCGGACTTCCGCCTGCCGCGCGGTGACCTCCGGGCGGCGCTGGACGACCTGCTGGTGCGGGCCGGCGCCGAGCGGGTGGAGCTGGCCTGCGGCGGGGGCACCGGGCGGACGGGGACAGCGCTGGCCTGCCTCGCCGTCCTGGACGGGGTGCCGGCCGCCGACGCGGTGGAGTGGGTGCGCACGCACTACCGGCGCCGGGCGGTGGAGACCCCCGCCCAGCGCCGGTTCGTCAGCGCCTGGTGCCGGTGACCACCGCAGCGGGTCGCCCCACGGTCATCGGGTCGCGTCGTGACGCGACCCGATGACTGCCCGGTGACCCGCTGCAGCTGCTAGTCGCGCGACAGTTTGCGGTAGGTCGCCCGGTGCGGGCGGGCCGCGTCGGCGCCGAGGCGCTCGACCTTGTTCTTCTCGTAGTCGTCGAAGTTGCCCTCGAACCAGAACCACTTGCTGTCGCCCTCGTAGGCGAGGATGTGCGTCGCGACGCGGTCCAGGAACCAGCGGTCGTGGCTGACCACGACGGCGCAGCCCGGGAACTCGAGCAGCGCACCCTCCAGGCTGGTGAGGGTCTCGGTGTCCAGGTCGTTGGTGGGCTCGTCGAGCAGCAGCAGGTTGCCGCCCTGCTTGAGCGTCAGCGCCAGGTTCAGCCGGTTGCGCTCACCGCCGGAGAGCACGCCGGCCTTCTTCTGCTGGTCGTGGCCCTTGAACCCGAAGGCGGAGACGTAGGCGCGGGAGGGCACCTCGACGTTGCCGACCTTGATGTGGTCCAGGCCGTCGGAGACGACCTCCCACAGGCTCTTGGCCGGGTCGATGCCGCTGCGGTTCTGCTCGACGTAGCTGATCTTGACCGTCTCGCCGACCTTGATGGAGCCCCCGTCGGGGGTCTCCTGGTCGACCAGCATCTTGAACAGGGTGGTCTTGCCGACGCCGTTGGGGCCGACGATGCCGACGATGCCGTTGCGGGGCAGGGAGAACGACAGCCCGTCGATGAGCACCCGGTCGCCGAAGCCCTTGACCAGCTTGTCGGTCTCGATGACCACACTGCCCAGCCGCGGGCCCGGCGGGATCTGGATCTCCTCGAAGTCCAGCTTGCGGAACTTGTCGGCCTCCGCGGCCATCTCCTCGTAGCGGGCCAGGCGGGCCTTGGACTTGGCCTGGCGGGCCTTGGCGCCCGAGCGCACCCACTCCAGCTCGTCCTTGAGGCGCTTGGCGCGCTTGGCGTCCTTGGCGCCCTCGACCTTGAGGCGGTTGGCCTTGGTCTCCAGGTAGGTGGAGTAGTTGCCCTCGTAGGGGTAGGCCCGGCCGCGGTCGAGCTCGAGGATCCACTGCGCGACGTTGTCCAGGAAGTACCGGTCGTGGGTGACGGCGACGACGGTGCCGGCGTACTTCTCCAGGTGCGCCTCCAGCCAGGCCACGGACTCGGCGTCCAGGTGGTTGGTGGGCTCGTCGAGCAGCAGCAGGTCCGGCGCCTCCAGCAGCAGCTTGCACAGCGCGACGCGGCGGCGCTCACCACCGGAGAGGACCTTCACGTCGGCGTCACCGGGCGGGCAGCGCAGCGCGTCCATGGCCTGCTCGATGCGGTTGTCGAGCTCCCAGCCGTCACCGTTCTCGATGACCTCCATGAGCTCGCCCTGCTCGGTGAGCAGCGAGTCGAAGTCGGCGTCGGGCTCGCCCATCGCCGCGCTGACCTCCTCGAAGCGGGTCAGTGCACCGCGCAGCTCGCGCACGGCCTCCTCGACGTTGCCGCGCACGTCGAGGTCCTCGTTGAGCGGGGGCTCCTGCTGCAGCATCCCGACGGTGGCGTCCGGGGCCAGGGTGGTGTCGCCGTTGGAGGCGTGCTCGAGCCCGGCCATGATCTTGAGGACCGTGGACTTGCCGGCGCCGTTGGGGCCGACGACGCCGATCTTCGCGCCCGGCAGGAACGCCAGGGTCACGTCGTCGAGGATGACCTTGTCGCCGTGCGCCTTGCGGGCGCGGACCATGGAGTAGATGTACTGGGCCACGGGAGCCTTCCGTCGTCTGCGGGATCGTGCTGGTCTGTGCGGCGGGGCGCCCCGTGCCGGGGTCCTGCTCCACGCCGTCGTCCATTCTCCCAGCCCCGGGCAACCCCGGTGGCGCCGGGACCGGCCCGCGGGCCGGCCCCGACGTCCCCGCGGTCAGAACGGGGCCGGCTGGGACTGCACCTCCCCGGCGGCCACGTCGACCGGCTCGCCGGCCTCGGTGACGACGTCCGACGTGCCCTCGCCGACGGCGTCGGTGGACCCGGCCGCCCGGGCGGTGCGCTTGAAGACCGCACTCCCCCGGCTGAGGTCGTGGCCCACCACCTGGGCACGGACGACCGGTCGGCTGCGGCGGCCGCCGTCCACCTCGTACTCCGAGGTCGTGATCCGGCCGACGACGACGACCGGGTCGCCCTTGACCACGCAGGCCGAGACGCTGCCGCCCAGGCCGTTCCAGGCGTCGACGTCGACGTAGAAGGTGTCGCCGTCGACCCACTCGCCGCTGCCGCCGTCCAGGCGGCGCTCGGTGGCGGCCAACCGGAACTTGGTGACCTCACCGGCCCCGGCCCGTCGGCGGGTGGGTGAGTCGACGACGTTGCCGACGAGGGTGATCGTGTTCTGGCTCATGGTGCTCCTCGGGAGGTCGGTGCCGACGGCTGCCGCCGGACACCCCGACCCTCGGCCCGCGGGCACCCCGCCGGGTGCGCCGGCGGACATCTGTGGATCGGCCCGCCGGTGTGGACGACGGCGCGCGGGAGGGCGCCGGACCCGCTACGGGCGGGTGGGATGATCGGCGCCAGCCGAGCGCCCGTAGCTCAGCGGATAGAGCAGGGGCCTTCTAATCCCTTGGTCGGTGGTTCGAGTCCACCCGGGCGCACCCTTCTGACCAGCGCACCAGCGCGGCAGCCTCGTCACGGCGTGGGGGGCCGGCAGCACCACTGGCAGCATCACCCGCTCTCCCCGGCACCCCAGAGCGCCGCAGACATCGCGTCGGCCGCAGCCTGGGACAGCTCGGGAGCGACGTGCGAGTCCTGACCGTGCTGGCCGCCCTCACCCAGCTGCTCGCCGACGGCACCTCCGGGGTCTCGGCGGTCGCCATGCTGGTGTCCGTCGTCGGCGCCCTGGCCGTCTACCAGGTGCCCAACCGCCCAGCCTTCGCCCGGATCACCTGACCGGGCCACCTGCTCCACGCGACAGCGCCCCCCCACCAGCCTCCGGGCCGGTGGGGGGCGCTGTCGTCGTGCCCGGGGTCAGTACCGGCTGGCCTGCCCGATCGGGATGAACAGCACGACGACGCCCAGGACGGTGAGCCAGAAGAAGACCTGCAGGACCAGCTTGATCGTCGCCAAGTGGGCTGTGGCCTGCTGGGCCGCGCGGGTCTGCGCCTGGAGCTGTCGGGCGTGAAACTGCTCGAACGGCTCACCCTCCCGCGGAGGGTCGCCCAGGCCCTGCTCGGTCCGGTACTCCGCCCGTCGCCTCGCCAGGTCGGCATCCCGGTCAGCGCGGTTCTGCTGGCGTCGGCTCACCGGCTCGGTCATGTGGTCCCCCCGTGGTCGTGTGGTGGCGGGACGCTATCGCGGGCCGGCGCACCACGACGCGTCGTGCCGGCCAGCGGGCACGACGCGTCGTGACGATCAGTTGAGCTGCGTCAGCTAGCTCCCCGTGCAAAAGCCCAGGGTCACGGTCGCCTCGGCGCTGCGCTGCACCGTCCCGTCCCCTAGGTGGACCTCGATGTAGCACTGGTACTGCTGCTGGGTGGGCACAGACTCCACATGCCTTCGGAGCTCGGTCTCCGCCCACCCCCAGCTCTGGGTGTGATTGCCAGCCAGGGTGTAGGGGAGGGATGGCCCGGCGCTGGTGCTGACCATGCCAAACTGAGAAGCGTCGTCCGCGCGGACCCAGAACCAGACCTCGCGAACCTCAACGCTGGAACGCCCTTCGTTGTGGACGTTCAGACCGACGGCCGACCGAATCAGGGCTGAGGGCATGTCGTCCGGGTGCCGCAGCGGCGCCAGACCGAACGCCAGCGTGGCGCCAGCCGTCGCGTCCTCGCGCATGGACATATTCCACGTCTGCCCATAATCGCTGAGCGAGAGCCTCGCCCACCTGAGTCGGAGACGGTAGCCAGCCAGCGAGTCCTGTTCCTGGCGTCGCTGCTCAGCGAGCAGGGCTCGCTCGTCCGCGTCCTTCTGTCGTTGAAAGTTCCTCACGCCGAGGTAGGCAGAGAGGGCCGCGAGGGCGAGGCCGAGACCGCCGACACCGCGCGCCCACCAGTCAGTGGTGTCTGCAGTGGTGGCCGTCTCGGCCGCCAGTAGGAGGATCGACGTCACGCTGCGGGCTTCACTCCGGCGACCCTCTCGCGGGTACGCAGATCCGAGCTGGCGGCCATCGCCGCGGCGCCCAGCCCGACCATCGTGCTGATGGCCATCCAGCGGTCTCCGCGGGCCCCTGTGCAGGAACCCTGCCGTTCGGCGCTGTCGATGATCGTGACGGCGTCACCGTTGCTAAACGCGTTGCCACATCCGCCGGTGGCGCTACCGAGCGGGAACAGAGTGAAGGCCAGACCAAGGGTGACGGCCGCGGCCCCGAGCCAAAGTAGGGCAATGCGCATGACGGACTCCCCGTGGTCGTGTCTTCGGCGCAGGCTAACGCGCAGCGGGCGAGCCGAGCGCCCACGTCTGAGCGGTGTTGTTGAGGGGTGGAACCTCCCGGCCGCGCCAGCGGACCCACCGGCCAAAACCAGTCCTGCACGCGCGAAAGCGCAGGAACAACTCGGTTACCAGCTGGTGAATCCTTTAAGTCTACGTAACGTGTCCTTGACGGCACTCTCAGTCACTGCCAGTCTCCCCGCATTGCCTGGCCGGGCTCGGGTCCTAGGCCGGCCAGGCGACACACCCCTGCGACGGACGAGGTCTCATGTCACGAGCACGTTTCGGACGGTTCCTAGTACGACGCCGAAGCGACGAGCGCCAACAGCTACGGCCTCGGCGGCTTGCCCGACTGGCGCTGGTCCTGCCGCTCATGGCGCCAGTGCTCGCCACCACCTCGGCCGCTCAGGCCGAATCGGGGGCGATGGTGACTCCGGTGTCCGGCCAGATCACAGGCATCTACGGCCATCACTGTGGATTCAACGACACCCACAGGGGAACCGACTTTGCTGCCCCCGCCGGCAGGCCGGTCTACGCCGCCTACTCGGGTGTCGTGGACAACATCCGCGACAACAGCGGCTACGGCACCTACGTGGTCATGGCGCACCCCAATGGCTACTCAACCCTCTACGGGCACCTCAGCAACTGGGCAGTCGGGGACGGTCAGTCCGCGTCTCGCGGCCAGGTCATCGGCTACGTCGGCTCCACTGGAGACTCGTCCGGCAACCACTTGCACTTCGAGGTCCGTCGCGGCGGCGTCTCGCAGAACGTGCTCAACGGGCAGTTCCCCTGCGGCACGTCCCACAGCGCGCTGACCCCGATCAGCTGGAGCCCAGACCTGCCGGCGAACTCGGCCGCTCCGTCGCCGGCAGCCCCGAGGGCGAAGCCGTCATGGAACGGCGACCAGACAGCTGACTTCGCCATCTGGCGTCCCAGCACCGGCGAGTGGTCGATCGCTGGCGCCCCCACTGGGCTTCTCGGTGGATCTGGGGACATACCGGTCCACGCCGACTGGAACGGCGACGGCAAGCTCGACGCCGCGACCTTCCGTCCCTCCGACGGGCACTGGGTGGTGCCCGGCTACCTGGACACCTACTGGGGTGGCTTCTTCCAGGGCGTCAGCGACATCCCCGTGCCCGGCGACTACAACGGCGACGGCAAGACGGAGCCCGCGGTCTTCCGGCCTGTCTCGGGCCAGTGGCTCGTGCCCGGCTTGACGGCCAACTGGGGCGGCCGGGGCGACATCCCGGTGCCCGGGGACTACAACGGCGACGGCAAGACGGACTTCGCTGTCTATCGCCCCTCCAACGGCCAATGGATGATCGCCGGGTGGGAGCAGCCGGCCCAGTGGGGTGGTCTGGCTGGGGACATCCCGGTTCCCGCGGACTGGAATGGTGACGGTGCGACCGACATTGCGATCTGGCGCGGCACCACCGGTGAGTGGCTGATCCCGGGCCTCCCATCCGCGGGCCCCTACGGCGGCGGGAATGACATCCCAGTCCCTGCGGACTGGAACGGTGACGGCAAGGCCGACGCTGCCGTCTTCCGCGCCGAGACCGGGCAGTGGTTCATCCCCACCAGGCAGCCAGTGCAGTTCGGTGGCACCGGTGACGTCCCGGTGTCCAGCCTCATCCTGAACCGGGTCGTGCTCAAGCAGCTTGGCCTGGTCAGCTGATCTTGGGGACGTAGCGACACCTGCACGACACGCTGTCCGGCCCGGGCTTCGGCCCGGGCTTCGGCTCGGGCCGGGCGGCGCTTGGCTCTAGGGACCAGCGTCGCGGGCGATCCCGAGGCGCCGAGCTGACCCCTAGGCCCGCCCACCGGCGCACCCAGCTGCGGCATATCTCGCCTGGCGCGCGGCACCCAGCACGACAGAGCCCCCTCTCGCCACTGGCGGGAGGGGGCTTTTCGTCGTTCTACTGCTCAGACATTGGCGGGTACAACGACTCCTGCAGCGTCCTGTGTGCCTGCGTCGTAGACGACACGGGCGTCGGGGCAGAAGGCGTCGATGAAGTAGGCCCGATCAACGATGGCTTCCTGGAACTCAGTTCCGGTGTAGAGCATCTACAGCCCTGAGACGAGGCCCGCCATGTCCGCGACGGTGTTGTCGCACGTGTTGCCGGCGACACTGACTGCCTCCTCCTCGGTGACGCTCGGTGCGATGCCCAGTTCCCCCACAGCGCCGACGTAGGCCTCGTACGGATCTGCAGGTTCGGGTGCGCTGCTTGGCGGGGCAACCAGATCTGGGGGAACGGCGGGTGAGGAAGCTGCCGGGCCCCCACCGCCGCCATCGGACGCGCCGCACGCTGACAGCAGCAGGGCGGATAGGTACAGCATGGCCGCGCGGCGCATCGGTCCCCCGTGTTCGTGTGGTGGCGAAACGCTACATCGGCTCGCCGCGCCAGCGGCGGATCCGGCGCTCCAGCTCCAGCACTGGCGGGCCTCCCGGTTGGTAGGCGACCGTTGCCGCCTCTGTGGCGGTCCGCGCGTGATCGGCGACGCAAGCCGCGGCCCACACACTCGCGGCGGCCTGGATGCACTGGTCCTTACTGGGCGGCATGGGTTGCAGCCTGCCGGTGCTACGGCGGCAGCACCACTGGCAGCACCACTGGCAGCACCACGCTCGCACGCCCCTGCATGTCCTGACACGTCGCAACCATGAAGCAGCGGCTCTGACCTGCAAGTTCATACACCCCTGCACGCGTCGACACACCTATCCAGCTGACTTCTAATCCCTTGGTCGCAGGTTCGATTCCTGCCGGGCGCACCACCAGGACACACCGAGGGCCCCGCACCCGGTGGGGTGCGGGGCCCTCGTGGCCGTGTGGCTCAGCCCTTGCGGGTCCACCCGATCGCCGGGGCGACCTCGCGGACGACGGTCTCCAGCAGCCGGGTGTTGTAGTCCACCCCGAGCATGTTGGGCACCGTGAGCAGCAGGGTGTCGGCCTCGCGGACGGCGGCGTCCTTGGCGAGCTCCTCGGCCAGCTGGTCCGGCGGACCGGCGTAGGTCTTGCCGAACCGCGAGCGCATCCCGTCCAGGATGCCGACCTGGTCCTCGCCGCTGCGGTCACCGAAGTACATCCGGTCCTCGTCGGTGGTGACCGGCATGACGCTGCGGCTGACCGACACCCGGGGCTCGTGCGCCCAGCCGGCATCGGCCCAGGCGGCCCGGAACCGTTCGATCTGCTCGGCCTGCAGCTCGTCGAAGGGGATGCCGGTGTCCTCGGTGAGCAGCGTGGAGCTCATCAGGTTCATGCCCTGCTCGCCGGCCCACACGGCGGTGCCGCGGGTGCCCGAGCCCCACCAGATGCGCTCGGACAGACCCGCGGACTGCGGCTGGACGCCCAGCCGGCCGGTGACGCCACCGGTCATCCGCGGGTCGGCGTCGGCCACCCCGGCGCCGGCGATGGCGGCCCGGAAGAGCTCGGTGTGGGACCGCGCGAGGTCCCCGCCGTCGTCGTCGAAGCGGTAGCCGAAGGCGGTGGCGCCGCGCAGCGCGGTCTCCGGTGATCCCCGGCTGATGCCGAGCTGGAGCCGGCCGTCGCTGAGCAGGTCGCTGATCGCGGCCTCCTCGGCCATGTACAGCGGGTTCTCGTAGCGCATGTCGATGACGCCGGTGCCGATCTCGATCCGGCTGGTGCGGGCGGCGACGGCGGCCAGCAGCGGGAACGGCGCGGCGAGCTGGCGGGCGAAGTGGTGCACCCGGTAGTACGCGCCGTCCAGGCCCAGCTCCTCCGCGGCGACGGCGAGCTCGACGCTCTGCACGAGCGCGTCACGGCCGGTGCGCACCTGCGAACCGCGCCCGGGGTTCCAGTTGCCGAAGCTCAGGAAACCGATCTTCTTGTCCATGTCGAGACCTCCTCGGTCACTCACTTGAACACTCAACCACCTATGGGTGTTCCGACACCAGAGCGGGCCCGGCCACAGGGTGCGTGGCCGGGCCCGATCGGGGGTGGTGCGGGAGGGTCAGACGCCTGCGGAGCTCAGCGCGGGGTAGTCGGTGTAGCCCTCGGCGCCGCCGCCGTAGAAGGTCGAGCCGTCGGGCTCGTTCTCCTCGTGGCCGCCGACCCAGCGCTCGACCAGGTCGGGGTTGGCGATGACGGCGCGGCCGACGGCGACGCACTCGGCGTGACCCTGCTCGACGAGGGCGAGGGCCTCCTGCCGCTCGGTCGGGGAGGCGAAGCCGGTGTTGGCCATCAGCGGCCCACCGAAGCGACGGCGCAGGTCCTGCACCAGCTCGCCGGCGGGGTCGGCGTGCAGCACGGACAGGTAGGCCAGGCCCAGCGGGGCGAGGGCGTCGACCAGCACGCCGTAGGTGGCGCGGACGTCGGCGGCGTCGTCCTCGACGACCCCCTGCACGCCGTGCGCGGGCGAGATGCGAAGACCCA
This sequence comes from Klenkia sp. AC732, assembly GCF_979256525.1. Classification (NCBI taxonomy): domain Bacteria; kingdom Bacillati; phylum Actinomycetota; class Actinomycetes; order Geodermatophilales; family Geodermatophilaceae; genus Klenkia; species Klenkia sp. AC732. The sequence continues at coordinate 12,525 of NZ_CEEDOS010000020.1, forward strand.
CGCGGCCGGCGCCGATCTCGGCGGCCACCTCGGTGACGACCTCCACGACGAACCGGGCACGGGCCTCGGCGCTGCCGCCGTACACGTCGGTGCGGGTGTTGGAGCCCGCGGCGAGGAACTCGTGCAGCAGGTAGCCGTTGGCACCGTGCACCTCGACGCCGTCCAGGCCGGCGTCGACGGCCCGGCGGGCCGCGGCCACGAACTCGGCCTTCACCGCGACGGCCTCCTCGGTGGTCAGCGCGTGCGGCACCGGGTAGGGCGCCTTGCCCGTGGGGGTGTGCACCTCGCCGTCGATGGCGATGGCCGACGGCGCGACGATCCGGTCGGTGCCGGTGATGTCGGTGTGCGACACCCGGCCGGCGTTCATGACCTGCATGAAGAGGCGACCGCCGCGGGCGTGCACGGCGTCGGCCACGCGGGCCCAGCCGGCGGCCTGCTCGTCGGTGACGATGCCGGGCTGGCCGGGGTACCCGCGGGACTCGGCGCTCGGGTAGGTGCCCTCGGTGACGATGAGGCCCACGCTCGCGCGCTGGGCGTAGTGCTCGACGTTCAGGTCGCCGGGCACGCCGTCGGCGCTGGAGCGCATCCGGGTCAGGGGGGCCATGGCGATGCGGTTGGCGAGCTCGAGGTCTCCGAGCCGCACGGGAGAGAACAGGTCCATGTGCACAGCAGCCGTGGCGTCCGGCGGACCATTCCGGTCCGGTGGTGCGCGACGGGTCACACCCCGGAGGCGGCGGAGGCGGGGACCCCGCGCGACCCGTCCGTCCCACGCGTCGCGCCACGCTGACGGGGGTGACGGAATGTGACGACGCGACCACGACGCTCCCGCCCGGCTTGCGCCGTTACAGCGGGTGCATGGGTGAGGCTGTCCCGGTGAGCCTCTCTGCCCCGCCGACCCCACCGGGGTCCCCCGGTGGTCCCAGCGGGCCGGGGCGCGACGCCCCGGGTCCCAGCGGGCCGCGCGCCGTCGACACCCTGCTGGCCGACCGCGGCCAGCTGTTCCGCGCGCTGTTCCTGGCCGCGCCCATCGGGAAGGCCGTCGTCGGCCTCGACGGTCGCCTGCTGGTGGTCAACCCGGCGATGTGCACGCTGACCGGCCGCTCCGCCGACGAGCTCGTCGGGCGGCACCTGGACCTGCTCGCCCACCCCGACGACCTCCCCGCCGAGGACCTGGCCCCCGAGCCGGTCGCCGGCTCCCCCGTGCTGGACCCGCACCTGGAGGTCGTCGGCGAGCGCCGCCTGCAGCGCGCGGACGGCAGCACGCTGTGGGTGCAGCAGGCCCGCGAGCTGGTCCGCCGCACCAACGGCGACCCGCACTTCGTCGTGCTCTCCCTCGTCGACGTCACCGACCGCCGCCGCGCGGAGGAGGACCTGGTCCGCCGGGCCCTCACCGACCCGCTGACCGGGCTGCCCAACCGCCGCTCGCTCACCGACCGGCTGCAGCACGCGCTCAACCTCTCCCGCCGCCGCGGCGCCCCCGTCGGTCTGGTGTACCTGGACCTGGACCGCTTCAAGGCCGTCAACGACTCCCTGGGCCACGAGGCCGGGGACCAGCTGCTGTGCCAGGTCGCCGACCGGCTCCGCTGGTCGACCCGGGTCGAGGACACCGCCGTCCGGCTGGGCGCCGACGAGTTCCTGGTGCTGGCCGAGGAGGTCGACGACATCGACGGCCTGCGCACGCTGGCCGAGCGCCTGATGCGGGTGCTGGACGACCCGTTCACCGTCAACGACCGCGAGATCGTGCTGTCGGCGAGCATGGGCCTGACCCTCGGCGTCGACGCCGCCCCCGACGCGCTGCTCAAGCAGGCGCACGGCGCCCTCACCCGGGCCAAGGCCAACGGCGGCCGCGGCCGGGTCGAGGTGCACGACGAGGCACTGTCCGACGGCGACGTCGACCAGCTGCAGCTGGAGAGCGACCTGCGGCATGCCGTCGACGCCGGTGAGCTGCGGTTGTTCTACCAACCGATCGTGGCACTCGCCGACGAGCGGCTGCTGGGCTACGAGGCGCTGATCCGCTGGCAGCACCCGACCCGCGGGCTGCTGCCCCCCGGCGCGTTCCTGGACGCCGCGGAGAACAACCGGCTGACCTCCAAGCTGGGCGCCTGGGTGCTGCGCCAGGCCTGCACCGACGCCGCGGGCTGGGAGTCCAGCCTGCGCGTGCACGTGAACATCTCCGCCCGCCACCTCGCCGAGCCCGGCTTCCCCGAGCTGGTCGCCGCCGCGCTGGTCGAGTCCGGCCTGGAGGCCGGCCGGCTGGAGCTGGAGATCACCGAGTCGACTGCGCTGTTCGCCGCCGAGGCCACCCTGCGGTCGGTCTCCGAGGTCACCGCGGCCGGCGTCACGCTCGCCCTGGACGACTTCGGCACCGGCTACTCGGCGATCACCGCGCTGCACCGGCTGCCGATCCACACGGTCAAGATCGACCGGTCCTTCGTCGCCGACGTCGTCACCGAGCCCTCGACGGCGGCACTCGTGCAGGGCCTGCTGCAGCTGGGCCAGGGCATGGGCCTGGAGGTCATCGCGGAGGGCATCGAGGACCAGGACCAGGCGGACTGGCTGCGCGAGCACGGGTGCCTGATGGCCCAGGGCTACGCCTTCGGCCGCCCGGCCCCGCTCCCCGCCCGGACGGCGCCCGCCCCGGCCTGACCCTCCGCGCGTCGCTCAGCCGGCGGTGAGGGTGGTCAGCTCGGGGCGCTTGGCCGAGCGGCCGTCCCCCGACGAGCGGCCGCGCAGCCGCCGTCCCACCCAGGGGACGACGAACGAGCGCACCCAGGCCGCCTCCGCCGCCACCCGGACCCGCCGGGCCAGCGGCGGCTCTGCGGCCAGCGGGGTGGACCAGTCGCCCTCGACGGGCACACCCAGTACAGCGGCTGCAGCGAGTGCCGTGCGGCGGTGGCCCTCGGCGTTGAGATGCAGCCGGTCGGCGTCCCACATCCGCCGGTCCTGCACCCAGGTGGCGCCCCACTGGTCCAGCACGACGGCGCCGTGCCGGCGGGCGATGGACCACAGGTGGGCGTTGTACACCGCCGAACGGCCCCGTGTGCGCCCGATGAGCGGGGTCTGCCGCGGGTCCACGCCGGTGGCCAGCAGCACGTCGGCGCCGGTGGAGCGGACCTCGGCGACGGCCTCCTCCATCTGGGCTGCCAGCGCGTCGGGGTCGGCGCCCGGGCGCAGCAGGTCGTTCCCGCCGGCCACGATGCTCACCAGGTCCGGCCCGACGGCCAGGGCGGCGGGCAGCTGGTCCTCGAGCACCTGTCCCAGCAGGCGTCCCGGCACGGCGAGGTTGGCGTAGTCCACCGTGCCCTGGGCCGCCGCCAGGTGTGCGGCCAGCCGGTCGGCCCAGCCGCGGTACTCCCCCGGCGTCCCGTCGGCGGGGTCCGACATCCCCTCGGTGAAGCTGTCGCCGACCGCCACGTACCGCTGCCACTCACTGCGCACCCGGCCATCATCACGGCTGCGCACCGGTGAGCCGACACACACCTCCCGAGGGGGGGCTGTGGGCCCTCCGGGCCGGGATCATGCGGGCATGCGCACCGACGTCGCCTGCAGCCTCACCGTCTCCTCCCCCGTCCCGGCGACCGCACTGCTCCAGGTGGCCGTCGCGGGCCCGACCCGCGAGGAGCTCACGGTCGTGTCCGCCGGCCAGGCCCGCACGGCCGAGGAGACCGACGTCGACGGCGCCCGGGTGCACCGGCTGGAGCTGGGCGCCGGGGAGACGACGATCGCCTACTCGGCCTCGGTCGAGTCCGGCGGCGCCGCCCGCGAGGTGACCGCCGCCGACTGGGCCACCTACCTGCGCCCCTCCCGCTACTGCCCGTCGGACCAGGTCGAGGGCTTCGCCTCCCGCGAGTTCGACCAGACGGTCGAGCGCGGCGAGCTGGTCCGCCAGGTCGCGCAGTGGGTCACCGACCGGCTGGTCTACGTGGCCGGCGCGAGCCGCCCGGTGGACACCGCTATCGACACGCTGCTCGCCGGTTCCGGGGTGTGCCGTGACTACACCCACCTGACCGTGATGCTGCTGCGTGCGCTGGAGGTGCCCGCCCGCCTGGTCGCCGTCTACGCCCCCGGGCTGTCGCCGATGGACTTCCACGCCGTCGTCGAGGCCGACGTCGACGGGGTGTGGAAGACCGTGGACCCGACCCGGCTGGCACCGACGTCGTCCCTGGTGCGGATCTGCCACGGCCGGGACGCCGCGGACACCGCCTTCCTCTCGCTGTTCGGGGGTCGCGCGACGCTGGGCCGGATGACCGTCACCGCCACCGTGGACGGCGACCTCCCGGTCCCCGACGACACCCCGTTCGCGCTGGCCTGACCCTCAACCCGGGGTCGAGGCTCCACCGGGGTGCCGGCGGCGGAGCTCGTCGGGCACCAGCTCCAGCAGCTCCTCGGGCAGCAGCGGGAGGTCCAGCAGGGACAGCTTGACCCGGCTGCGGTCCGCGGCGAGGGAGTCCTCGATGCGCACCAGCAGCCCGGCCTCGGCGCGCGCGGACACCTCCAGCACGTCGCCGGCGCGCACCCGTCCGGTGAGCAGGCCGTCGACCTCCACCGCGGGGCCGCCGGCGGTGAGCTCCAGGCGCAGCGGCTCGCCCGGCCCGAGCACCAGCGAGCGGCTGATGCCGTTCATCGGGGCCGAGGGCGTGACCAGGATGCCCTCGGCGCCGGGGCTCATCACCGGGCCGCCGGCGGCGTAGTTGTAGGCCGTGGAGCCCATCGGGGTGGCGATGATGAGCCCGTCGCAGCGGTAGTGGCCGTAGCGGCGCCCGCTCACCGACAGCGCGCCCTCCACCATCCCCTCGCCGGGGACGCGGGCCAGCACGACGTCGTTGAACGCGACGGTCTCCCACCCCGGCCCGCGGACGACCAGACAGCTCCGGGACTCGGTGGTGGACCGGCCCTCGGCCATCGCGGCGAGGGCCTCGTCGAGCTCCTGGCCCTCCACCTCGGCGAGGAACCCGAGGCGGCCCAGGTTGACCCCGAGGACCGGCACCGGGCGGTGGGCGAGCAGCCGCATGGCCCCCAGCAGCGTGCCGTCCCCGCCCAGCGCGATCACCCCGTCGCAGGCGCCGGCCAGCTCGGCGACGTCGACCGGCCGGACGCCGGGCACCTGCAGGCGCTCGACGTCCGGGGCGGCCGCGACCAGGTCCACGTCGTGGGTGGACGTCCAGGCCGCGACCTGGGCCGCGGCCACGGAGCAGTCCCGACGGGGGTGGAGCACCAGGCCGATGCGGCCCGACGGGTGCACGCGGTCAGCCCCGGAGCGTCTCGAGCAGGCGCAGCCAGACCTCGTTCATCGTCGGGTAGGCCGGCACGGCGTGCCAGAGCCGGGAGACCGGCACCTCGCCGACGACGGCGATGGTGGCCGCCTGCAGCATCTCCGACACCCCGGGCCCGACGAAGGTGACGCCGACCAGCACGTCGCGGTCGGTGTCCACCACGGCGACGGCCTTGCCCGTGTAGCCGTCGGCGAACAGCGCGGACCCGGCCACGTTCCCCAGCTCGTAGCGGACGACGGTGTGCGCGAGGCCCCGCTCCTGCGCCTGCGCGGCGGTCAGCCCGACGGAGGCCACCTGCGGGACGGAGAACGTGACCTGCGGGGTCGCGGCGTCGTCGGCGGTGGCGACGAACGGGGACCAGGCGGCCATCGAGACCTGCTCGCCGGTGGCCCGGGCGATGATCGCCGCGCCGCCCTGGCGAGCCTGGTACTTGCCCATGTGGGTCAGCAGCCGGCGGCCGTTCGCGTCGCCGATGCCGTACAGCCAGTCGACGCCACGGACCCTCAACGTGTCGTCGACGTCGAGGTACTCCCCCGGGGTGAGGCCGACGGTGTCCAGGCCGATGTCGGAGGTCCGGGCCCGGCGGCCGGCGGCGACCAGGAACTCGTCCCCGCGCACCTCGCCGTCCGCGGTGGTGACGACGACCTCGGCACCCTCCCTGCGGACCGCCGTCACCGACGTGTTCAGCCGCACGTCGACCCCGCGTCCGCGCAGCGACTCGGCGACCGCGTCACCGGCCTCGGGCTCCTGCCCGGCGAGCAGCCGGTCCCCGCGCTGCAGCAGGGTGACGTGCGAGCCCAGCGCCGACCAGGCGGTGGCCATCTCGACCCCGACGACCCCGCCGCCCAGCACGACCAGCCGGCCGGGGGCGGCGGTGGCGCTGGTGGCCTCGCGGGCGGTCCAGACGCCGACGTCCTCGATGCCCTCCAGCGGCGGGACGGCGGCCTCGGACCCGGTGGCGACGACGACGGCGTGCGTCGCGGTGAGCCGGGTGGTGCTGCCGTCGGCGGCGGTGACGACGACGGTCTTCTCCCCGTCCAGGCGCCCGGTGCCGCGCAGCAGCGTGATGCCGGCGCCCTGCACCCACTGGACCTGGCTGGAGTCGTCCCACCCGCTGGTGAAGGAGGTGCGGCGGGCCAGGGTGGCCGCGACGTCCTGCTCGCCGGTGACGGCGGCGGCCGCGCCGGAGACCGCGCGGGCCTCCTCGAGCACCTCGGTGCCCCGCAGCAGCGCCTTGCTGGGCATGCAGGCCCAGTAGGAGCACTCGCCGCCGACGAGCTCGCTCTCCACGAGCGCGGCCGACAGCCCGCCGCGCACCACGGTGTCGGCGACGTTCTCTCCGGTGGAGCCGGCGCCGAGCACGATCACGTCGAAGGTCTGGTCCGCAGGGGTCTGTGCAGTGCTCACCGACCCATCCTCACGGTGTGGTCGACTGCCCGCATGCCGGTCGATCGTGCCCAGTTCTCCGACGCCCTCCGGCAGTACGCGGCCGGTGTGGTGCTGATGTGCGTCCAGGACGACATCGACGACGTCGGCACGACCGTCACCTCGCTGATGAGCGTCTCGGCCGACCCGCCCCTGGTGGCGGTCGCGCTGACCACCGCCGGGTACCCGCTGGAGGTGCTGGAGTCGGTCGGGTCGTGTGCGCTGACCGTGCTGGGCACCGAGCACGAGATCGTGGCCAGCCGGTTCGCCTCCGCCGGGCGACCCAGCGCCCGGCACCTGCTGGAGACCGTGCCGTGGCGGCGGGCCGGGCACAGCGGCGGCATCGTGCTGGAGCAGGGCCTGGCCGCCCTGGACTGCCGGGTGCACGAGCTGGTCGCGGCCGGGGACCACACCCTGGCCGTGCTCGAGGTGGTCGACGTCCCGGTGCTGCGGGAGACCGGGGACCCGCTGCTGCGGCTGCGCGGGCGCTGGGCCGACGGCCGGGGGCAGGCCCTCCGCCGCGGGTGACCGGCCCTCTGCCGCGGGTGACGGGCCCTCCGCCGCGGGTGGCGGGCCGGGTGCGGGCGACTACCGTCGATCGGACGATGACTGCTGCACCCTTCTCCGAGTCCGCCGTCCGCCGCGCCGTCGTCCGGGCCGAGCGCGGGGTCCGGCTGGACGCCCTCGAGGCGGAGACCCTGCTGCACGCCCGCGGGCTGGCCCCGGGCGAGCCGCTGGACCGGCTGCTCACCGCGGCCTCCCGGGTGCGCGACGCCGGGCTGGCCTCGGCCGGGCGGCCCGGGGTGCTCACCTACAGCCGCAAGGTCTTCATCCCGCTGACCCACCTGTGCCGGGACCGCTGCCACTACTGCACGTTCGTCACGACGCCGGGGCAGCTGCGCGCGGAGGGCAAGGCCCCGTTCCTGTCACCCGACGAGGTGCTCGCGGTCGCCCGCGCCGGCGCCGAGCTGGGCTGCAAGGAGGCGCTGTTCACCCTGGGCGACCGTCCACAGGACCGCTGGCCGGTGGCCGCGGAGTGGCTGGAGGCGCACGGCTTCGACTCCACCCTGGGCTACCTGCGGGCCATGGCGGTGCGGGTGCTGGAGGAGACCGGCCTGCTCCCGCACCTGAACCCGGGGGTGCTCAGCTGGGAGGAGATCCAGCGGCTCAAGCCGGTCTCGGCGTCGATGGGGATGATGCTGGAGACGACGGCGACCCGACTGTTCACCGAGCCCGGGGGCCCGCACTTCGGTTCCCCGGACAAGGACCCCGCCGTCCGGCTGCGGGTGCTGGAGGACGCCGGCCGCTCCGCGGTGCCCTTCACCACCGGGGTGCTGCTGGGCATCGGGGAGGACGCCGCCGAGCGGGTGGACGCGGTCCTGCAGATCCGGGCCTCGGCGCAGCGCCACGGTCACGTGCAGGAGGTGATCGTGCAGAACTTCCGGGCCAAGCGGCGCACGGCGATGGCCGCGACCGAGGACCTCGCGCTGCAGGAGTACGTGGCCGCGGTCGCCGTCACCCGGCTGCTGCTGGGGCCCGCCGCGCGGGTGCAGGCGCCGCCGAACCTGACCGACCCGGCCGAGCTGGGCCTGCTGGTGCGGGCCGGCGTCGACGACTGGGGCGGGGTCTCGCCGCTGACCCCGGACCACGTCAACCCCGAGCGGCCCTGGCCGCACATCGACACCCTCACGCAGCTGACCGCCGACGCCGGCTTCACGCTGCGCGAGCGGCTGGCCGCCCAGCCGCCGTACGTGCAGTCCCCCGAGCCGTGGCTGGACCCCCGGGTGCGACCGCACGTCGCCGCGCTGGCCGGCCCGGACGGACTGGCCGTCGAGGGCCGGCGGCCGGTCGGCCGCCCCTGGCAGGAGCCCGACGAGTCCTGGGGCGCCTCGCACACCGGGACCGGCCGGGTCGACCTGCACACCGCCATCGACACCGAGGGCCGCACCGACGACCGGCGCAGCGACTTCGACGCCGTCTACGGCGACTGGTCCGAGCTGCGCGAGCGCACCACCGCCGCCCGGGACGGCTCGACCACGGCGCTGCGGGTCGGTGACCCCGAGGTGCACGCGGCACTCGGCCGGGCGGAGCTCGACCCGGCCGGGCTGACCGACGCCGAGTACCTGACGCTGCTGGGTGCCGATGGCGGCGACCTGGACGCCCTCGCCGCGCTGGCCGACGCGGTGCGCTGGGACGTCAACGGCGACGACGTCACCTACGTGGTGAACCGGAACATCAACTTCACCAACGTCTGCTACACCGGATGCCGGTTCTGCGCGTTCGCCCAGCGGCGCACCGACGCCGACGCCTACACGCTGTCCCTGGAGCAGGTCGGCGACCGGGTGGACGAGGCCTGGGCCGGCGGGGCGACCGAGATCTGCATGCAGGGCGGCATCCACCCCGACCTGCCCGGCACCGCCTACCTGGACCTGGCCCGCGAGGTGAAGCGCCGGCAGCCGGGCATCCACCTGCACGCCTACTCACCGATGGAGGTCGTGAACGGTGCCGCCCGCACCGGGCTGTCGTTCACCGAGTTCCTGCTCGCGGCCAAGGAGGCCGGGCTGGACTCGATCCCGGGCACGGCCGCGGAGATCCTCGACGACGACGTCCGCTGGGTGCTGACCAAGGGCAAGCTGCCCACCGCCACCTGGCTGGAGGTGGTGGAGGCCGCGCACCGCGTGGGGCTGCCCTCGACCTCGACGATGATGTACGGCCACGTCGACACCCCCGCGCACTGGGTCAACCACCTGCGGACGCTGGCGGCGCTGCAGGACCGCACCGGCGGGTTCCGGGAGTTCGTGCTGCTGCCCTTCGTGCACCACAACTCCCCCATCTACCTGGCCGGCGTGGCCCGCCCGGGGCCGACCAACCGGGAGAACCGGGCCGTGCACGCGGTGTCCCGGCTGCTGCTGCACGGTCGGATCGACAACATCCAGACCTCCTGGGTCAAGCTCGGCGACGCCGGCACCCAGGTGGTGCTGCAGGGCGGCGCCAACGACCTGGGCGGGACGCTGATGGAGGAGACGATCAGCCGGATGGCCGGCAGCGAGAACGGCTCGCTGAAGACCGTCGCCCAGCTGGAGGCGATGGCCGCGGCGATCGGCCGGCCCGCCCGCCAGCGCACCACCGAGTACGGCACGCCGACCGACGAGCGGCTGGCCACCGCCCGTTCCGACGCCGGGCGACGGGCACTGACCCTGCAGGTCACCCCCGTCTGAGGCCCGCCACAACCACCCCGGGGGGCCCACGGTCGTCGACCGTGGGCCCCTCGGCGTCCCGGCCCCTCACCCACGGTGACACCGCTCGAGTCCGGATCCGTTCCGGTCACCCCCTGGGATGAAAAGCGGAACCAGGTGACCCGTTGGGGTTTGACCTGCGGCTCGACCTCTTGACGCCCCTTCACGCTGAGTCACATGGTGATCACCGACAGGCCCGGGACGACGTCGACCCGGTGGTGCCGCGTCGACCCGGAGCCCCGGTCCGACGCCCGCGGCACCGACCCCCCACCGTCGGACCCGGTGCCAGCCACCGCCGCCCCGCGACCCAGCCGGTCGCACCAGGAGACACACCCGAGATGCCAGCCCACAGGGCCCCCACCCGGCGACTGGGCCCCGCCGTCCGCCGCGCCGGTGTCGTGCTGCTCAGCGTCGCCGCGCTCAGCTCCTGCCAGCTGCCCGACGTGAGCATGAGCCCGTCGCTGGACGCCGGCTCCAGCTCCGCGGCAGCCCGCACCACCTCCGCCTCCCCCAGCGCGACCCCGACCTCCTCGTCGGCGCCCGCCGAGGAGGCCGTCCAGGCCGTCGTCACCCCGGAGCCCGCCGCCCCGGTCCGCGCCCCCGGCGAGCTCGACGTCGGGTCGGTGACCCACGTGCTGGCCGCCGGTGAGCGTCAGCTGGTCATCGACTGGTGGACCACCGAGCAGGCCGCGGCCTGGACGGCGTCGGGGTCCAAGACGCTGCAGCTGTCCGCCCACCTCGAGGGCGGTGACCCCGACGACGAGCTGCTCGTGCTGGTCACCCGGTTCACCGCCGTGCTCGACGACGGCACCACCCGGACCCAGGTCGACGAGGACTCCGGTGAGTTCGTCATCCAGGCGCCGTACACCTACGGCACCGTGCTCACCCTGCCGCCGTCGGCCGGGGAGGCGACGGCACTGACCGTCGACGTGCAGTTCGACCTGCTCATCGAGACCGAACCCGGCTCCGAGCGCTACTTCCGCCAGACCGTGCTGGACAGCCTGGTGCTGCCCCTCGCGCTGCCCGCCACCCCCGCCGCCACCGCGCCCGTCGCAGCCCAGGAGAACCCATGACCGAGATCGCCGTCCAGGGCATGCGTCGGGCCACCGACCGCGTCACCCTCCTCGCCCGGAGCGGGGGCGAGGTCCCCGACGTCAGCACCCTGGTCCCCGAGCAGTTCACCGACCGGCGCACCACCTCCACCCGGCGGCACGCCACCATCGCCTGCGTCATCCCCGCCTACAACGAGGAGGGGACGATCCGGGCGGTGCTGACCTCGATCCTGTCCCAGACCCGGCCCCCGGACACGGTGCACGTCGTCATCAACAACACCGACGACGACACCGGCGAGATCGCCGGGGAGTTCGTCGGCGAGCACGAGCGCACGGTCAAGGGCCAGAAGTACACGACCACCGTGCACGTGCACGACATCGGCGTGAACCCGGACAAGAAGGTCGGCGCGCTCAACTACGGCTACTACGTCAGCCGGGCGCACGACTACATCCTCGGTGTCGACGGCGACACCACCCTCGACCGCTTCTGCGTCGAGTGGATGGAGAAGGAGATGGTCACCGACCAGCGCATCGGCGGTCTGTCGGCGATCTACTCCTTCGACAAGTCCACCGTCCACGGCCCGATGGCCAAGTTCCTGGTCGCCGGCCAGCGCGCCCAGTTCGCCGGGTTCAACATGGACAACCTGGTCCGTGGCCGGAACATGGCCGTCCTGGGTGGTCAGTGCAGCCTGTTCAGCGTCCGCGCGCTGGAGCAGGTCATGTACCTCAACCACCAGGCCGCGCCCTGGGTGCGCGACTCCGAGGTCGAGGACTCCAAGCTCTCCCTGCAGATCAAGGACGCCGGCTACAGCACCAAGATCAGCGCCCGGGCGCGCGCCAACGTGGGCCCGATGGAGACCCTCCGGTCGCTGCACGGCCAGCAGGTCAAGTGGAACTACGGCGGCATCGACCTGCTGTGGCCCGGTCAGCGCGGGGACACCAAGGGCCAGCCGACGCACCCGAACCTGCGCCTGCGCTGGTACGAGAACATCGCGATGGTCTTCAACATCTTCAGCCGGATGGCGTTCCTGCTGCTGCTGGCCGCGGCCCTGAGCATCGACGCCTTCGTGTTCAACCCCGTGTGGCTGATCCCGCCGGTCGTGGCGACCTGCCTGAACCTGCGCATCGCGGCCTCGATGCACGACAAGAGCGGGTCGGACATCTTCTACGCGCTCCTCGTGGCGCCGGCGGAGATCTACATGTGGCTGCGCATGGGCCACTTCCTCACCGCCTGGACCCAGTTCTTCGCCCGCTCGGACAAGGACAACTGGGCCGCCCAGGCCGCCGCAGAGCGCGGTCGCGGGTCGGCGTACGTGATGCCGCTGGTGTGCGCGGTCGCCACCTTCGCGGTGCTGATCTTCGCCTGGAGCCAGCAGAGCGTGCAGCTGCAGTCGGCCATCCTGTCCATCGGCTGGCCGGTGCTCTACCTGCTCACCGTGCTGCAGACGGTCTTCATGCTCAAGAAGCTGGTCCGCCGCCAGCGCGGCTTCCAGGTCTGAGCCACCTGGCCACCAGCACCAGCACCAGCACCAGCACCACCAGCACCACCGCACCACCGCAGTGCCGTGCGCCCGGCCGGACGACCCCCGTCGTCCGACCGGGCGCACTAGCGTCGGGGCGGTGAGCGACTCCCCCCGACAGCCCTCGGACCTCGACCGCCTGGCCGACGCCTTCGTCGACGCCTACGCCGCGATCGACCCGGTGACCGCCACCCACATCGGCGTCCCCGGGCACGACGACCGGTGGCCCGACCTGTCCCCCGCCGGCCGGGCCGCGCACGCGGACCTGCTGCGCACGACGGTCGCCGCGGCCCTCGCCTGCACCCCGGTCGACCACCGCGACGAGGTGGCCCGGGCGGCGATGGTCGAGCGGCTGGAGGCCGAGCTGGCCCGGCTGGACTCCGGCTGGGCGGCCGCGGACCTCAACAGCATCGAGTGCCCGCTGCAGGTCTTCCGCGAGACGTTCGACGTGATGCCCACGGAGACCGACGAGGACTGGGCCACGATCGCCCGGCGGCTGGAGGCCCTCCCCAGCGGGGTCGAGGGCTACCTCGCCGGCCTGGACGACGCCGCCGCGCAGGGGCGGGTGGCCGCCGCCCGGCAGGTCCGGCTCACCGCCGCGCTGGCCCGCCGCTGGGCCGGCACCCCGCACCTGCCCGGCTTCTTCACCACCTTCGTCGAGCCCGCGCCCGCCGCGCTGCGCCCGCGGCTGGACCGGGCCGCCGAGGGCGCACACGACGCCTTCCTGCACTTCGCCGACCACGTCGAGCGCGAGCTGCTCCCCCGGGCCCCGGAGACCGACGGGGTCGGCCGGGAGCGCTACGCCCGGGAGTCCCGCTACTTCACCGGCGCCGACCTCGACCTGGAGGAGACCTACGCCTGGGGCTGGCAGGAACTGGCCCGCGTCGTCGCCGAGAAGGCCGCGGTGGCCGAGGTCATCGCCCCCGGCCGCGGGTTCGCCGGCGCCGTCGAGGTGCTGGACGCCGACCCCGCCCGCGTCGTACGGGGTCGGCCGGCGCTGCAGCAGTGGCTGCAGGACACCGCGGACGCCGCCATCGCCGCCCTGGACGGCGTGCACTTCGACGTCCCCGAGCCGGTGCGGACCATCGAGGGCCGGCTGACCCCGACCTCCGGAGGCGGCGTCTACTACGGCGGCCCCACCGAGGACTTCAGCCGCCCCGGCCGGATGTGGTGGTCGCTGCCCGACGGCGTCGAGGACATGACGACCTGGCGGGAGACCACGACGGTCTTCCACGAGGGCGTGCCCGGGCACCACCTGCAGATCGGCCAGACGGTCTACAACGCCGCGCTGCTCAACCGCTGGCAGCGGCTGCTGTGCTTCGTCTCCGCGCACGGCGAGGGCTGGGCGCTGTACGCCGAGCGGCTGATGGGCGAGCTGGGCTTCCTCGAGGACCCGGGCGACCGGCTGGGCATGCTCGACGCGCAGGAGCTGCGCGCGGCCCGGGTGGTGCTCGACATCGGCGTCCACCTGGACCTGCCCATCCCGCCCGGGCAGGGCGTCGACGCCGACCGGTGGAGCTACGACGTGGCCCTGGCGTTCCTGCGCGACCACGTGTCCATGGTCGACGAGATGCTGGTCGACGAGCTGCACCGCTACCTGGGCTGGCCCGGCCAGGCGCCGTCCTACAAGGTCGGCGAGCGGGTCTTCCTGGACGCCCGGGAGCGGGCCCGCGCCCGGCACGGCGACCTTCGACCTCAAGGCGTGGCACCGCGCCGTCCTGGACCTGGGCTCGTTCGGCCTGGACCCCTTCGCCGCCGAGCTGGACCGGCTGTAGTCGCGGGACGCCGCCGGGAGGGGTAGGCAGGGACGGTGCGAGCCATCACCCACACCCAGCCCGGCGGCCCCGACGTCCTGCAGCTCACCGAGCTGCCCACCCCCGAGCCCGGACCCGGTGAGGTCCGCGTGCGGCTGGCCTTCTCCGGGGTCAACCCGACCGACTGGAAGTCCCGCAGCACCACCGACCCCGGCGACGCCGGGAAGACCCCCGACCAGGACGGCAGCGGCACGATCGACGCGGTCGGCGAGGGCGTCGACGCCGCGCGCGTGGGCGAGCGGGTGTGGGTCTGGGAGGCCGCCTGGCAGCGGTCCACCGGGACGGCCGCCGAGCACACCGTCGTCCCCACGCACCAGGCGGTGCCCCTGGGCGAGCACCCCTTCGAGCTCGGCGCCGCGCTGGGCATCCCGTTCATGACGGCGCACCGCTGTCTCACCGTGGCCGAGGAGCTGCCCGACCGGATCGGCCCCGGCACCCTGGAGGGCCGGGTCGTGCTGGTGCAGGGCGGCGCGGGCGCCGTCGGCAACGCGGCGATCCAGCTGGCGCACTGGGCCGGTGCGACCGTCATCGCCACGATCAGCTCCCCGCGCAAGGCCCAGCTGGCCGCCGCGGCGGGGGCCGACCACGTCATCGACTACACGACCCAGGACGTCGTCGCCGAGATCGGGAGGATCAGCCCGCGCGGTGTCGACGCCGTCGTCGAGGTGTCCATCGTGGCGAACGCGGCGTCCGACGTGCAGGTGCTGGCCCCCCACGCCTCGGTCGCCGTCTACGCCGACGACGGCGGCACCGAGTTCACCCTGCCGGTGCGCGCCCTGATGGCCCCCAACGCCCGTTTCCAGTTCGTGCTCGTCTACACCGCCCCGGCCAGGGCCAAGGGCCACGCGGTCGACGACATCACCGCCGCACTGGCCGTCGGGGCGATCCGGGTCGGTGAGGACGCCGGGCTGCCGCTGCACACCTACCCGCTGGCCGAGACCGGTGCTGCGCACCAGGCGGTGCAGGACGCCGTCGTCGGCAAGGTGCTGGTCGACGTCACCGCCTGAGCCCCCCGCGCCGCTGTGACACCCGGGGTGGGCGGCGTCCGGGCGCAGCCAGGACGCCGCTGCGCGCCCACTCCGGTCACCTGGCCGCAGGAGTGGTGCGGGCGCGCACCCGTGGCGCGGGTGCGCGCCCACCCGCGCTGGGGGGCTGGGGGTGCAGGGGTCAGGAGCCGACGCCGAGGGAGCGGGCGATGAGCATCCGCTGCACCTCCGACGTCCCCTCGCCGATCTCCAGGATCTTGGCGTCCCGGTAGAACCGGCCGACCGGGAACTCGTTCATGAACCCGTACCCGCCGTGCACCTGGGTGGCGTAGCGGGCGTTCTCCATGGCCATCTCCGAGCTGTAGAGCTTGGCGATGGCGGCCTCGCGCTTGAACGGCTCGCCGCGCAGCATCTTCTCCGCGGCCCGGTAGTAGGCCAGCCGCGCGGTCGAGGCGCGGACCTCCATGTCGGCGATCATGAACGCGACAGCCTGGTTCTTGCCGATGGCCTGCCCGAACGCCTCGCGCTCGGCGGCGTACCTGACGCTCTCGTCCACGCAGCCCTGGCACAGGCCCACGGCCAGTGCGGCGATGGCGATCCGGCCCTCGTCCAGGATCGACAGGAACTGGGCGTAGCCGCGGCCGCGCTCGCCGACCAGGTTCTCCTCCGGCACCCGGACGTCGGTGAAGGACAGCTCGCGGGTGTCCGAGGCGTTCCAGCCGACCTTGGAGTAGCGCTGGCCGACGGCGAAGCCCGGCGTCCCGGAGGGGATGAGGATCGCCGAGATCTCCTTGCCGCCGTCGGGCCGGGTGCCGGTGACGGCGGTGACGGTGACCAGCTCGGTGAGCTCGGTGCCGGAGTTGGTGATGAAGGACTTGGATCCGTTGACGACCCACTGCCCGTCCTCGAGCCTCGCGGTCGTGCGGGTGGACCCGGCGTCGGAGCCGCCGCCGGCCTCGGTGAGCCCGAAGGCACCCAGGGCCTCACCGGCGCAGAGCCGGGGCAGCCACTCCTTCTTCTGCTCCTCGGTGCCGAAGCGGAACAGCGGCATCGCGCCGAGGGACACCCCGGCCTCCAGGGTGATCGCCACCGAGGAGTCGACCCGGGCCAGCTCCTCCAGCGCGACGCACAGGGTGAAGTAGTCCCCGCCCGAGCCGCCGTACTCCTCGGGGAACGGCAGCCCGAACAGGCCCAGCTCGCCCATCTGCCGCACGATCGCGACCGGGAACTCGTCGGCCTCGTAGAACGCGCCGATCTGCGGGCGCACCACCTCGTGGGCGAACTCGCGGACCATCGTCCGCAGCGCCTCGGTCTCGGTGTCCAGCCGGTAGTCCAGCGTCATCTCAGCTCTCCTGTGCCTGCTCGTCGTCCGCCGCCGGTGGGGTCACCACGGCCAGCGTCTCGTCCAGCCGGACCTGGTGGCCGGCCGTCACCGCGAGCTCGGTGACCGTGCCGTCGATCGGCGCGGTCAGCACGTGCTCCATCTTCATCGCCTCGACGACGAGCAGCGGGGTCCCCGCCGTCACCTCGTCACCGACTGCTGCGCGCACCACGGTCACCGTCCCGGGCATCGGGGCGGTCACCGTGCCGCTGCTCGCCGCGGCCGCCCCCGCCGGCGCCAGCCGGGGTGCCTCCCGGAAGGGCAGCGCGTACCCCTCCACGCCGAGCCAGACCGTCCCGCCGTCCCGCGCGGTCACGTACCGGGTCGTGACGTCGCCCAGGGCCACGGCGAGCTGCCCGTCCTCGCGCCAGACCCGGGCCCGCTGGGCCTCGCCGTCCCCGACCCGGACCTCGCCGGCGGCAGCCCGCCCGCGGGTGCGGACGACGACCGGCTCCCCGCCGGGCACCTGCAGCGTCCGCGGGGTCCAGGCGTGCTCACCCAGCCGCCAGCCCCCGGGCACGGTCCACGGGTCGACGACCGGGCCGGTGGGCTCGGCGTCGGCCAGCAGGCCCAGCGCCGCCGCGGCGTAGGCCGACGCCGGCGGGGCGTCGGCCCGGGTCAGCTCCTCGCCGCGGCGTTCGATGAGCCCGGTGTCCAGGTCGCCGGCGACCACGTCGGGGTCGGCGAGCAGGGTGCGCAGGAACGTGACGTTGGTGGTGAGGCCGAGCACCGAGGTGCGGCCGAGTGCCGCGACCAGCCGGGCCCGGGCGGTCTCCCGGGTGGGGCCCCAGGCGATGACCTTGGCCAGCATCGGGTCGTAGTCGGTGCCCACGACGCCGCCCTCGACCAGCGAGCTGTCCACCCGGATGCCCTCGCCGGTCGGCTCGGTCAGCGAGAGCACGGTGCCGGTCTGCGGCAGGAAGCCGCGGGAGGGGTCCTCGGCGTACACCCGGGCCTCGATGGCGTGCCCGTCCAGGGAGACGTCGGCCTGCTCGAAGGGCAGCTGCTCCCCGGCGGCCACGCGGACCTGCAGCTCGACCAGGTCCAGGCCGGTGACCAGCTCGGTGACCGGGTGCTCGACCTGCAGCCGGGTGTTCATCTCCAGGAAGAAGAAGTCCCGCGGGTTGTCGGCGTCCACGATGAACTCGACGGTGCCGGCGCCGGTGTAGCCGACGGCGGCCGCGGCGTCGACGGCGGCCTTGCCCATCGCCGCGCGCATCCGCGGGGTCAGCAGCGGGGAGGGCGCCTCCTCCACGACCTTCTGGTGTCGGCGCTGCAGCGAGCACTCCCGCTCGCCCAGGTGGACGACGGTGCCGTGCGTGTCGCCCATGACCTGGACCTCGACGTGCCGGCTGTTGCCCACGTAGCGCTCGACCAGCAGCGTGTCGTCGCCGAAGGAGGAGCGGGCCTCGCGGCGGGCGCCGGCGATCTCCTCGGCCAGCTGGGACTCCTCGCGCACCACCCGCATGCCCTTGCCACCGCCGCCGGCCGAGGGCTTGAGCAGCACCGGGAACCCGGCCGCGACCGCGGCCGCGGCCACGGCGGCGTCGTCCATGCCGGGCTCGCTGGAGCCGGGGACGACGGGCACGCCGGCGGCCTTGACGGTCGCCTTGGCCCGGATCTTGTCGCCCATCGCCTCGATCGCGGCGACGGGCGGGCCGATGAAGGTGATCCCGGCGGCCTCCAGGGCGCGGGCGAACCCCACGTTCTCCGACAGGAACCCGTAGCCGGGGTGCACGGCCTGCGCGCCCGTGCGGCGGCAGGCGTCGAGCACCCGCTCCACCGACAGGTAGCTCTGGGTCGCCGGGGCCGGCCCGATCGGCACGGCGACGTCGGCGAGCCGGGTGTGCAGCGCCCCGGCGTCGGCCTCGCTGTAGACGGCGACCGACCGGATGCCCATCGAGCGCAGCGTCCGGATGACCCGGACGGCGATCTCGCCCCGGTTGGCGACGAGCACGGTCTGGAACATCAGGCGTCTCCCTGCTCGGGGCAGGACGACGCGGTGAGGTCAGGCCGCTCGGGCCGCCTTCGACCCAGCGGCGTCCTTGCCGACCTTGACCAACTGGCGCTTCTTGACCGTGTACCCGGGCGGGAGCGTGCCCTCGGCGAGCGCCCGCAACGGGCAGCGGCCGCACCGCGGCTTGTCCACGCAGCACTTCTTCTTCGGCATGCGCTGCTTGGCCACGTGCTGAGGTTAGCCATGCCTACCTCGACTGTGAAGGGGGGCGCCCCGGGGACCGGTACCGTCTGGACGTCGCCTGACCTCGCAGAACAGGAGCCACCGTGGCCGCCGAAGCCTTCATCACCCAGCTCAACGAGCAGATCGGCAACGAGTTCGCCGCGCACCAGCAGTACGTGGCCTGCGCGGTCTACTACGACCAGCAGACCATGCAGCAGACGGCGCAGCTCTTCTTCGACCAGGCCGCCGAGGAGCGCAGCCACGCGATGATGATGGTGCGCTACCTGCTCGACGCCGACGCCGAGGTGCGCATCCCCGCGCTGCCCGCGCCGATCAACGACTTCAGCGACGTCGTCGCCCCGATCGCCCTGGCCCTGGAGCAGGAGAAGCGGGTCACCGAGCAGGTCAACCAGCTCACCGCGATCGCCCGCCGGGAGAACGACTTCGCCTCCGACCAGTTCATGCAGTGGTTCATCAAGGAGCAGGTCGAGGAGGTCAGCAAGATGAGCGACCTGCTGGCCGTCGCCAAGCGGTCGGCGCACGACGTCGAGCAGATCGAGGACTACGTCCAGCGCGAGTCCGCCGCCGGTGAGGGCGTCGACCCCACCGCGCCGCGCATCGCGGGCGTCTGACTCACATCCGGAAGACGCCATAACCCACCTCCTCCAGAGGGGCGTGGGAGACGGCGGAGAGCGCGAGACCCAGCACGGTCCTGGTGTCGGCGGGGTCGACGACCCCGTCGTCCCAGAGCCGGGCGGTGGCGTAGTACGGGTGGCCCTGGGCCTCGTACTGCTCGCGGACCGGGGCCTTGAAGGCCTCCTCGTCCTGCGCCGACCACTCCTCGCCGCGGGCCTCCAGGCCGTCCCGGCGGACGGTGGCCAGCACGCTGGCGGCCTGCTCGCCGCCCATCACCGAGATGCGCGCGTTGGGCCAGGTCCACAGGAACCGGGGCGAGTAGGCCCGCCCGCACATCGAGTAGTTGCCCGCGCCGAACGAGCCGCCGATCACCACGGTCAGCTTGGGCACCCGGGCACAGGCCACCGCGGTGACCATCTTGGCGCCGTGCTTGGCGATGCCGCCGGCCTCGTAGTCCCGCCCGACCATGAAGCCGCTGATGTTCTGCAGGAAGAGCAGCGGCACCTTGCGCTTGTCGCACAGCTCGACGAAGTGCGCGCCCTTGACCGCGGACTCCCCGAACAGGATGCCGTTGTTGGCCACGATGCCGACCGGGTGGCCGTGGATGCGGGCGAACCCGGTGACCAGGGTCTGCCCGTAGAGGGCCTTGAACTCGTGGAACCGGCTGCCGTCGACGAGCCGGGCGATGACCTCGCGGACGTCGTAGGGCGTCCGGCTGTCCGGGGGGACGACGTCGTACAGCGTCTCGGGTGCGTGCAGCGGCTCCTCGGTGGGGACGACGTCCCAGGGCGCCGGGGCGACCGGGCCCAGCGTGCCCACGATCTGGCGCAGGATCTGCAGGGCGTGCGCGTCGTCGTCGGCGAGGTGGTCGGTGACGCCGGAGACCCGGCTGTGCAGGTCTCCCCCGCCCAGGTCCTCGGCGGTGACGACCTCACCGGTCGCGGCCTTCACCAGCGGCGGGCCGCCCAGGAAGATCGTGCCCTGCTCGCGGACGATGACCGCCTCGTCGCTCATCGCCGGGACGTAGGCGCCGCCGGCGGTGCAGGAGCCCAGCACGGCGGCCAGCTGCGGGATGCCGCGGCGGGACATCTGGGCCTGGTTGTAGAAGATCCGGCCGAAGTGCTCGCGGTCGGGGAACACCTCGTCCTGCCGGGGCAGGAACGCCCCGCCGGAGTCGACCAGGTAGAGGCAGGGCAGCTCGTTCTGCAGCGCCACCTCCTGCGCACGCAGGTGCTTCTTGACCGTCATCGGGTAGTAGGTGCCGCCCTTGACGGTGGCGTCGTTGGCGACGACGACGACCTCCCGGCCGGCCACCCGCCCGACACCGGTGATGATCCCGGCGGCCGGCGCGTCGCCGTCGTAGAGACCGTGCGCGGCCAGCGGGGAGAGCTCCAGGAACGGTGATCCGGGGTCCAGCAGGGCGTCGACCCGCTCGCGGGGCAGCAGCTTGCCGCGGGCGACGTGCTTGGCCCGGGCGCGCTCACCGCCGCCCTCGGCGACCCGGGCGAGCTCCGCGGCGAGGTCGGCGGACAGCGCCCGGTGCGCCGCGGCGTTGCGCGCCGGCGCCTCGGGGTCGGCGGGCGGGGCGCTGACGAGCACCGGTGCATCCACGCCCCGGAGGTTAACCGTCGTTCACGTCAGGGTCCAGTGCGGGGTGAACGTCGGTTAACCTGTGTCCCATGTCGTCGGAGCCGGACACCGCGCTGCACGTCGACGCCGCCCGACCCTCCCGCCGGGAGCAGATCCTGCGGGCGGCCGCGCAGCTGTTCGCCGAGCGCGGCTCGCGCAGCGTGGGCGTCGACGACGTGGGCGCCGCGGTCGGCGTCACCGGCCCGGCCATCTACCGGCACTTCGCCTCCAAGGACGCGATGCTCGCCGAGATGCTGGTCCGCATCTCCGAGCGACTGCAGGCCGGCGGGGCGGCCGTGGTGGCCGGCGCCGGGGACGACCCGGACGCCCAGCTGGACGCCCTGATCGCCTTCCAGGTGGACTTCGCGCTGGACAACCCGGCGCTTATCACCGTGCAGGACCGCGACCTGGGCGTGCTCGCCGAGGACGAGGCCAAGCAGGTCCGACGGCTGCAGCGCCGCTACGTCGAGGAGTGGGTCGAGGTGCTGGGCCGCCTGGACCCCGACGCGTCGACCTCGGAGTGCCGGGCGCGGGCGCATGCCGTCTTCGGGCTGATCAACTCCACCCCGCACAGCGCCGGGCGGCTGTCCCGCCCGGCGATGGCGGCGCTGCTGGCCCGGATGGCCCGAGCCGCCGCCACCGCCGTCTGACCGGACCTAGAGGTGCGGCTGGCCGGTCGAGGCGCTGGTCCCGCCGTCGACCGGCAGCACCGCCCCGGTGACGTACCGGGCGGCGTCGCTGGCCAGGAACAGCACGGCCGGGGCGACGTCGGCGGGCAGGCCGGGCCGGCCCAGCGCGATCCGGTCCACGAAGGGCGCGAGCGCCTCCTCGTCCCGGCCCATGCCCTCGGTCAGCTCGGTGAGGGTGAACGCCGGGGCGACCGCGTTGACCCGGACACCCTGCGGCCCCCAGTCCAGGGCCAGGGAGCGGACGAAGTTGCTGATCGCGGCCTTGGTGGCGTTGTAGGCGGCCTGCCCCCAGTCGCCCCGGTCACCGGACACGCTGGAGACGGCGACGAACGAGCCCCCGGAGGTGGCCAGGTGCGGCAGCGTCGCCTTGGCCAGGTGGAAGAAGCCGTCCACGTTGGTCGCCCGCAGCGCGGCCCAGGCGTCGTCGGAGAGCTCGGTCAACGGCCCGGACTCGTAGCCGGCGGCGTTGGACACCACCACGTCGAGCCGGCCGAACCGCTCCAGGACCCCGGCCACCAGGTCCCGGACCTGCCCGCCGTCGGAGACGTCGGCGGGCACCGCTACCGCCCGCTCGGCGGGCCGGCCCTCCAGCGCCTGCTCCAGGCGCTCCCGGCGCCGACCGGTGACGACGACGGTAGCGCCGGCGTCCAGGAACGCGTCGGTGATCGCGCGCCCGATGCCGGTGCCTCCCCCGGTCACCAGGACGACGGAGTCGGTGAAGTCGTAGCTCGCGTGCTGCACGGTGGGGCCTTCCTCGAGGGGTCGCCCGGGGAGTACCTGCACCGGGGGCGGGTCAACCGCCCCCGGCTCACTCGGCGCTGAGCTCGAGGGCGTTCTCGGCCAGGGCCAGCAGGGCTGCCGCGCTGCCCTCGCCGTCGACCCAGTCGGTCTCCACGATGGTGGCGACCTCACCGGTGGCGGCACTGGCGTACTCGGCGTCGGACAGCGCCTCGGGGCCGCCGTCGAAGCGGACGCCCTCGCGCAGCAGGTCGTTGACGTTGCCGGTGCCCGCGGTGTCGGTCAGTGACAGCAGCGCCTGCGCGCGGGCCGCGTCGGGCATGGTCACCTCGGCCACCGACACGACCGCCGGCAACCCGTCGGCCTCCGCGGACCACAGCGAGCGGACCAGCCCACCGCAGTCGGTGGTCTCGAAGAACCCGCGTGCCGCCCCGTAGGCACGCCCGGCACAGGACGCGTCGTACTGGAAGGCCTGCAGCGTGTAGGTGGTGCCGGCGACGACCTGCGTCGTGCCGATGGCCTGCCCGGTCGGGACCGCCGGCTCGCTGGTCGTGGGGGCGGCGCTGGTGGTCTGCGCCGCGGTGTCGGTCCCGCCACCGGCGGGGTCCTCGCCGTCGCGGGTGAGCAGCCAGCCGCCCAGCCCGAGGACGACGACCAGTGCCAGCGCCGCGAGCACGACCAGCAGGCCACGGCGCCGCGGGGCGGCCGGCGCGACCGCGCCCTCGGCCGGCGTTGCCGCGGCGGTGGGTGTCCAGGCGGTCGGCGGGGTGGGGCCGGAACCCGTGGACGTGGCCGGGCCGGGGCCGGTCTCGGCGAAGAACCCGCCCAGTCCCCCGGTCTGGTCCGGCTGCCGCGCGGGCGGTGCAGCGTCCTCCCAGGCCGGGGGTGACGGGTCGCTCCAGGCCTGCGCGGGGGCCCAGGCCGGCGGGGTCTGGGTGGGCGGCTCCTGCCGCAGCGGTGCGGCAGGCCGGATCTGCTGGGTGTGCTGCGGGTCGGCCGGGCGGGGCGCGGTCGGCTGCTGCGTGGTCGGCTGCTGCGTGGCACCGGCCTGCTCGGTGTGCCCCAGCAGCGCGACGGTGTCCCGCGTCGGCGTCGTCAGGACCTCCGGCAGCGGTCCCTGCGCCGAGGAGGGCTGCTCCCGGCGCCGGACCTCGGCGTCCTGCGCGGCGACGGCCGCGGCGGCCAGGGCGCCCGCGGCGGCGGGGTCGACGAGCGGGCCGCCGGGACCGCCGACCGGGGCACCCGAGGAGCCGGGGCCGGTGGCCGGGAAGTCCGGCGGGGGCACCGGGGACTGCGTGACCGGCGCCGCGGTCGGGGCGGCGGTGCGGACGGCGGGCTGGTTGGCCAGGGTCGCGGGCGCCAGCAGCTCCCGGCGACGCAGCACGTAGGGCGAGTACGGGAAGCCCTCGCCGTTGAGCTCCTCGACCGAGGGGCTGCGGCCACCCACGCCCAGGGCGTCGAGGGCGGCCCGCACGTCGGCGGTGGTCCACAGCCGGGGGTTGTCGGTGCCGGCGTAGCGGCTGGCCCGGGCGATGCCCAGCAGCAGCGAGCGCGGCTCCAGCAGCGCGACCTGGTCGCCCTCACCGAGGTCGCCGTCGGCCGGCACCAGCCCGGTCAGCTCCCCGGACAGCACGGTCAGCCGCGCGATCCGGCCGGGCTCCAGGCCGACCCGGCGCAGCCGCACGGCTGCCTCCATGCCGGCCCGCATGAGCCCGTCCAGCGTGGTCGAGCCACCACCGGCGAGCCGCAGCACGTCGCCGGGCCCGGCGCCCGGGCCGATGGTCCAGGCACCCTCGGGCAGCACGGTGACCACACCGGACTGACGGACGACCTCGACGATCCGGACCACGGCCAGGCCCTCGGGCACGAAGACGACCGCGTCGGAGACCCGGCGGTCCATCGGCCCGTCCGACAGCGGGAGGCCGGCCACCACGGCACCGCGGACGGCGCCGCCGCTGTCCCAGCTGGTGAGCTCGGAGAAGAACGCGCGCTCCGCCGACGTCTCCAGACCGGAGGGGGTGAGCGTGAGCACCGGACCTCCCAGGGTCTGCGGTCGGGGTGGGCGACTCGGGCACCGCGGGGTCGGGCGCAGCCGGTCGGCAGGCAGCCCGGAACGGCCGCCGTCGTCCTCCCGACGTTACGACATCCGCGCGCCCGACCCGGGCGTCACCGCCGGGACGCGCCGCCGCTGGCCGACGGGAGGACCACCGTGGCGGCCGGGTGCACACCGGGGTCGACGGCGACCAGCCAGCGCTGCCAGCGACCGCTGCGCCCGGTCCGGTCCACCACCGCCCACAGCAGGGCGAACCCGATGCAGACGAACGGCGTGGCGCGCCACTCCCACGGCGGGATGACGGCGAGGAACTCCTGGGCGAAGGCGACCGCGAAGACCGCCCCGGCCACCGGGATGCCGGCGATCGCGCCCGGGACCCGCCAGGTCACGGCCAGGTCGACCAGGACGGCGCCGACCAGCAGCATCACCGGCAGCACGGAGGGCGGGAAGCCGGTCGCGGCCAGCAGGCCCCAGACGACGGCCCGGTAGCCCAGGTAGGTGGCGGTGAGGACCGTCGCCGTCCAGCGCAGGCCGACGACCTTGCGGGCCACGACGAGGCTGAGCAGGCCGGCCCCGATCAGCCAGGCCGGGTGCACCCAGTCCGGCACGGGGAGCATGAACGCCGCGGCGTCCTTGCCCTGGGAGGCGGCGAAGTCCAGCAGCTGCGGCTCGGCGGTGGTGTGCCCGGCGCGGTAGGCGGCCAGGGACAGCACGCCGTACTCCTGGTGCTGGTTGGGGAAGAGCACGTTCTCCAGGAAGAACAGCCACAGGCCCAGGCTGACCAGGGTGCGTGCCCGGCCGGCCTCGGCGTAGAGCCACCAGCCGCGGATGGCGCCGGCCAGCATGATCGCCGTCCCGACGTAGAGCAGCATGTGGCTGGGGCTCCAGCTGGTGATGTCCAGCCCGTTCACCCGGTGGTTCACGATGTCGATCGGGACGGCGGCCAGGAACACGGCGGTGCCGACCTGCATCCAGCGCAGCGCCCGGACGTCGACCCCGCGGCCGCTGTAGCTGTGCACCACGACGAGGGCCACGACGAGCACGGTGCCCGCGGAGTTGAGCAGGTGCGGGGGCGCGAGGTCGTCGCGCAGCCACTTGAAGTGCCAGGACACGTCCCACGAGCTGCCGAGCATCTTCAGCGCGAAGGCCAGCAGCCAGCCGCCGTACAGCCAGCGCATCTCCGCAGGCGTCGTGGGCCGGCCGGGCGCGCCGGGCGTCATCGCGTAGGCCCAGAGCCAGCGCAGGGCGGCGACGGGGTGCCGAGCCGCCTGACGCACGGAGGCGGGCGCCGCCGGGAGGGCGGGCGCGGTGCTGGTGGGGGGCACGGGTGCTCCTCGAGGTGGCCGAGCCAGCAGCGTATCGGTGCAGGGCGTCCCGGTCAGCCCTCTCGACTGGCGGGTCCCGGCGGGTTGCGGTACCCGCGGGTCGAGTGGGGCGCCGGGGCCGGCTGGTGCGTACTGTCGCCGGTCGTGGCCGACAGCGGTAAGAACAACGGGGCGCACCACCTGGTCTGGATCGACTGCGAGATGACCGGGCTGGACCTCACCACGGACAAGCTCATCGAGATCGCGGTGGTCGTCACCGACTCCGAGCTCAACGTCCTGGACGAGGGCCTGGACGTCATCGTGCACGCGACGGACGACGAGCTCGCCGCGATGGGGGACGTCGTCACCCAGATGCACGCCAAGTCCGGGCTGACCGAGGCCGTGCGGGCCTCGGCGGTGAGCCTGGCCGACGCCGAGCAGCAGGTGCTGGCCTACGTGAAGCGCTTCGTCCCCGACCGCCGGACGGCGCCGCTGTGCGGCAACTCCATCGGCACCGACCGCGGCTTCATCGCCCGGGACATGCCCGAGCTCGACGACCACCTGCACTACCGGATGGTCGACGTCTCCTCGGTCAAGGAGCTGGCCCGCCGCTGGTTCCCGCGGGTCTACTTCAGCCAGCCGCCCAAGGGCCTGGCCCACCGGGCACTGGCCGACATCCTGGAGTCCATCCGGGAACTGGCCTACTACCGGCAGACCCTCTTCGTCGCCGCCCCCGGCCCGACCAGCGAGCAGACCCAGGCCGCGTCGGCCGCCGTCGTCGAGTCCTACGCCGCACTGCTCGCCGGCCAGCAGGCCCCCGCGCCGGGGGCCTGACCGCTCCGGTACTCTCATCGAGGCCCGTTCGCGGGCTGCGATGGTGGGTGTAGCTCAGCTGGTAGAGCGCCAGGTTGTGATCCTGGATGTCGCGGGTTCAAGTCCCGTCACTCACCCCACGCACGAGAGGCCGTGACCCACCGGGTCACGGCCTCTCGTCGTCGGGGCGGTCAGCTCACAGCGCGCTGCCGGCCACCCACTGGTCCCACGGGATGGCCCAGTCGTAGATGTCCCCGTCGACCGAGGACAGCGTCGGCCCGGCCGAGTTGACCACCTCGACGACGTCGCCGGGCTGGCTGAAGTCGAAGAACCACTGGGCCCGGTCGGTGGACAGGTTGATGCAGCCGTGCGAGACGTTGCTGGAGCCCTGCTGGCCCACCGACCACGGGGCGGCGTGCACGAACTCACCGTTGTTGGAGATGCGGGTGGCGAACTGCACGTCGGTCCGGTAGCCGCCGGGGGCGTCCACGGCCAGGCCGAAGGTCGAGGAGTCCATGGTGATGTCGGCGCGCTTCTCCAGCACCACGTGCGGGCCGTTGCGGGTCGGGTTCTCCGGGCCCCCGGCGCTCATCGGGTAGGTCTGCACGACCTGGTCGTCGGCGTAGACGGTGAGGGTGTGCGTGCCGGCGTCGGCGACCGAGACGTGCTTGGACCCGACGGCGAAGGAGACGCTGCGGTCCTTCTCCCCCCACACGCCGCCGCCCATGTCGACGCCGTACAGGTCGGCGTCCAGGGTCACCTCGCTGTTCGCCGGCCAGTAGGTGGAGGGCCGGAAGTGCACCTCGGAGTCGTTCATCCAGCTCCAGCGCCCGTCGGTCGGCGTCGAGCTGGTCACCGCGAGGTGGCTCTCGACAGCGGCCCGGTCGGTGACCGGCTGGTCGAAGTAGACCCGGATCGGCATCCCCACACCGACGGTCGTGCCGTCCAGCGGCCCGATCGAGGGGGTGCTCAGGGTGCCGGGGGCCACGGTGGTGAACGTCGTGGTCGCCGAGGTGGCGTCGTCCTCGGCGTTGGTCGCCTCGGCGGTGAGCGTGTACGTCGTGCCGTAGGCCAGCGGGGCGGCCGGCGTCCACACGGAGGTGGCGTCGGCGGCGGCCGGTGCCGGGCTGCTCTCCGGGGCGCCGGAGGTGGCGGCGGCCGGGGCGGCGGCGGGCGCGGCCTCGGCGACCGTGCCCTCGACGACCGTGCCGGCCGCGTCGGTGACGCTGACCTCCCCCAGCGTGCCGTCGGTGACCGACAGCTGCACCGGCGTGGTCGGCGACACGTCCGCGGTGCCGTCGGTCGGCGACAGCGCCAGCTGCGCGGCCGGCGCCTCGGTCGTCGGCGTCGGGCCGCCGTCGGCCTGCCCGGACGAGTCGTCACCGCCCTGGCACCCCGTCACCAGCATCAACCCGCCGGCGACCGCGATCGCGGCCACCCTCTGCCTCATCCGCACTGAGTCCCCCTGACCAGCGGGGTCACGGACACCGGGACACTCCCGGCCGGACCCACACGCCTGTCCCCAGTGTCCACGCTCCGGCTGTCAGGTCACTGTCACGAGGTCGACACCGACCCCGTGGCGCGCCCCGTCCCCGCCCCGTGTACTGTTCTCGGAGTCGCCGCACGCGGGCGACGCCGCGCCATTAGCTCAATTGGCAGAGCAGCTGACTCTTAATCAGCGGGTTCGGGGTTCAAGTCCCTGATGGCGCACCCACACCAGTCCGGCCCCGCCCTCGGCGGGGCCGTTCTGCGTTCCGGCCCGCCGACAGGAGACGACATGAGCACCGCCGACGGGGGCTTCGCCCGAGCCGAGGAGCACCTGGCCCTGGCCGCCGCCGGGGACGCCGCCGCCGCCGAGCAGGTCCTGGCGCGGGCCACCGACCTCCCGGCGCTGACCTACCTCGGGGCGGCCTTCACCGCGATCTCCCGCAGCGGTGCGCGCGAGCTGTCCCCCGCCCAGCGCGCGCAGGCCACCGGCCGGCACATGCGGATCACCGCGCTGCGCGACGCCGCCCGCCGCGACCCCGTGGCGCTGCGGGCCTGGCTGACGGCGATCGCCGGCGAGGCCGCCTTCGTGCGCGAGATGCAGGCGATCGCCGCGCGGCGGGCCGCCGAGACCGCCTGACCGCGACCGCGCCTGGCCTCAGAGCCCGCGGGTGACGCGCAGGGCCACCGGCAGGACCAGCACCAGCAGGCCGGCCAGCACCGCGTAGGCCA
This sequence comes from Klenkia sp. AC732, assembly GCF_979256525.1. Lineage (NCBI taxonomy): Bacteria > Bacillati > Actinomycetota > Actinomycetes > Geodermatophilales > Geodermatophilaceae > Klenkia > Klenkia sp. AC732. The sequence goes on from NZ_CEEDOS010000020.1 coordinate 41,470, forward strand.
GGTCCAGGCCCAGCGCCGCCGCGAGCACGCCGACGGCGAGGGCACCCAGCCCGGTGCCGGCGTCGAAGCTGGCGTTCCACACCGAGCTGGCCGTCGTCGTCCCGGCGTCGCCCGCGCGGGCCATGGCCACCACCAGCGAGGTGTTCTGCACCCCGCCGTAGGACAGCCCCAGCACCGCGGACCCGACCAGCACCAGCGCGTCCACCTGCAGCCCGGTCGCCAGCAGCACCAGCCCGGCCGCGCCCAGCAGCAACGCCGCGGGCAGCAGCACCCGGGTGCCCACCCGGTCGGCCAGCACCCCGCCACCCCAACGCGACAGCGCCCCGGTGACGCCGAAGGCCAGCAGGCCCAGGGTCGCGACGAGTCCGTCCGGGCGCGCGATGGGCAGGAAGGTGACCAGGCCGGCCCCGGCCAGGGTGACCACCAGCAGCACCAGGGACGGCGGGAGCGCGGCCCGCACCGCGGGCCCGGTCGGTGCCCCCGTGGCCGCCGCCACGGTGTCCGGTACCGCGCGCACCAGCGCCGGCACGGCCAGCACGCCCAGCACCGGCAGGGTGGCCAGCGCGACCAGCCAGCCCAGCTGACCGGACAGCACCAGGGCCACCCCGCCGGGGGTGGCGGCCAGCGTCGGCAGGCCCAGCGCCAGCCCGTAGAGACCCAGCGCCTCGCCCCGGCGCGACAGCGGCACCGCGCGGGCGGCGATGGTCGCGCCCAGCACGGTCAGCACGCCGAACCCGGTGCCGCGCAGCCCGGACACCACGCACAGCCAGGTCAGGCCGTCATCGAGCAGGTACAGCGGGGACGGCGCACCCAGGGCGAGGAGCCCGGCGGTGAACACCGCGCCCAGCCCGAAGCGGGCCACCAGCCGCGGGACGGCGAGCTGGGTGGCCACGGTGGCGGCGAGGAAGACCGTCGTCACCAGGCCGGCGGCGCCGACGTCGGCACCGCCGCGGACGGCCTGGGAGGGCAGCGCGGACAGCGTGATCGCGTAGCTGGTGAACCCCAGCAGCGAGGCGGCCAGCAGCGCCCGGACGGCGGGCACCCGCCACACCGGGCCCGTCTCCTGCACCGCTCCCCCGTCCATCAGCGCACCGAGCATGACCGGCGGCCGACCCGACGCACCCCGCGGGGGTCCCCTACGGTCAGGGGATGCCCGAGTCGACCGAGCCCCGCAGCACGTCCGTCGTCGTCATGGGGGTGTCAGGCACCGGCAAGTCCTCGGTCGGCGAGCGGATCGCGCAGCGGCTGGGGTGGGAGTTCGTCGAGGGCGACGACCTGCACCCCGAGGCGAACGTGGCCAAGATGCGCGCCGGCACCCCGCTGACCGACGAGGACCGCTGGCCGTGGCTGCGCGCGGTCGCCGCGGCGATCGGCGAGCGGGAGGCGGCCGGCCGCGGCCTGGTCGTCACCTGCTCGGCGCTCAAGCACGAGTACCGCGACCTGCTGCGCGAGGGGCACGACTCGGTCTGGTTCGCCCACGTGGACACCAGCGAGTCCGTCCTGGTCGAGCGGCTGCGCAAGCGGACCGGGCACTACATGCCCGGGTCGCTGCTGCGCAGCCAGCTCGACACCCTGGAGCCGCTCACCGACGACGAGCCCGGCCACCGCTACTCCGGGGAGGGCTCGATCGAGGAGACCGTGCAGGTGCTGCTCCGCGAGCTCGCCGAGGAGTGCGGGGTCGTCGTCCCCACGGCCTGAGCGGGCTCCAGGGTGCTCAGCCCATGTGCGGGTAGCGGTGGTCCCGGGCCGGGGCGAAGGTCTCCTTGACCACCCGGGTCGACGTCCAGCGCTGCAGGTTCTGCGCCGCACCGGCCTTGTCGTTGGTGCCCGAGGCGCGGGCGCCACCGAAGGGCTGCTGGCCGACGACGGCACCGGTGGGCTTGTCGTTGACGTAGAAGTTGCCGGCGGCGTGGCGCAGCACCCGGGAGGCGTGCGCGACGGCGGCCCGGTCCTGGGCGATGACGGCGCCGGTGAGCGCGTAGGGCGCCACCGACTCCATCTGGCGCAGCACGGTGTCCCAGTCGGCGTCGTCGTAGACGTGCACGACGAGCACCGGGCCGAAGTACTCCGTGCGGAAGACGTCGTGCTCGGGGTCGCTGCCCTCGATGACGGTGGGCCGGACGAAGAACCCCTCGGCGTCGTCGCAGGTGCCCCCGGCAACCACGGACAGCGCGTCGTCCGAGCGGGCCCGGTCCAGCACCGCGGAGAGCCGGTCGTAGGACCGCCGGTCGATGACCGCGCCCATGAAGTTCGAGAAGTCGGTGACGTCGCCCATCGGCAGCGCGTCGACCAGGCCGGCCAGGTCGTCGCGCAGCCGGGTCCACAGCGAGCGCGGGACGTAGGCGCGGGAGGCGGCCGAGCACTTCTGGCCCTGGTACTCGAAGGCGCCACGGACCATCGCGGTGCGCAGCACCTCGAGGTCGGCGGAGGGGTGGGCGACGATGAAGTCCTTGCCGCCGGTCTCCCCGACGATCCGCGGGTAGGTCCGGTAGTCGGCGATGCGCTCGCCCACGGTGCGCCACAGGTGCTGGAAGACCGCCGTCGAGCCGGTGAAGTGGATGCCGGCCAGGTCGCGGTCGGCGAGCACCACGTCGGAGACCGCGACGCCGTCCCCGGGCAGCATGTTGACCACGCCGTCGGGGAGCCCGGCGGCCTCGAGCAGCCGCATCAGCTGGTGGGCGGCGAACTGCTGGGTGGGCGCGGGCTTCCAGACGACGGTGTTGCCCATCAGCGCCGGGGCGGTGGGCAGGTTGCCGGCGATGGCGGTGAAGTTGAACGGGGTGACGGCGTAGACGACGCCCTCCAGCGGGCGGTGGTCGACCCGGTTCCAGACGCCGGGTGAGGACACCGGCTGCTCGGCGTGCACCTGGCGGGCGAAGTGCACGTTGAAGCGCCAGAAGTCGGCCAGCTCGCAGGCGCTGTCGATCTCGGCTTGGTGCGCGGTCTTGGACTGCCCGAGCACCGTGGCGGCGTTCAGCGTCTGCCGCCACGGCCCGGCGAGCAGGTCGGCGGCCTTGAGGAACACCGCGGCGCGGTCGTCCTGGGACAGCTCGGCCCAGCCCGGGGCGGCGGCCTTGGCGGCGGCCACCGCGTCCGTGGCGTCGGCGGCGGTGGAGTGCGCCGACGTGCCGAGGACCTGGGCGTGCGCGTGCGGCGCGACGACGTCGAACGCCGCCCCGCCGGCCATCCGCTGGACGCCGCCGATGGTGGCGGTCAGCTCCTGGGGGGCGGCGGCGAGCCGGGCGAGCTCGGCCTGCAGCGCCGCCCGCTCCGGGGAGCCGGGGGCGTACTCCAGCACGGTCTCGTTGCGCGGTGCAGGGACCTGGGTGATGCCGTCCACAGGAGGACTCCTTCGGTCGAGTGGTGGTGCGGCCGCCCGTCAGGGGCCCGCGGCGAGCGTGCGAGTCGTGGGGGGGCTCCCCCTCAGGAAGTCGTGATCAGGGAGCGCAGGAAGAACTGCAGGTTGGCGGGCCGCTCGGCCAGCCGGCGCACGAAGTAGCCGTACCAGTCGGCGCCGTAGGGCACGTAGGCCCGCACGGTGTGCCCCGCGCGGGCCAGCCGCTGCTGCTCACCGGTGCGGATCCCGTAGAGCAGCTGGAACTCGTGGCCGTCGGGGGCCCGCCCGGTCTCGGCGGCCAGGTCCAGGGCGAGGGCGATCATCGCCGGGTCGTGCGTGCCGGCCATCGGGTACCCGTCGCCCCGGAACAGCGTGGTCAGGCAGCGGCGGTAGGCGGCGTCCACGTCGGCCTTCTCGGTGTGCGCGACGGTGCCGGGCTCGGCGTAGGCGCCCTTGACCAGCCGCACCCGGGAGCCGGCGACGGCGAGGTCGCGGGCGTCGTCCTCGGAGCGGAAGAGGGCGGCCTGCAGGACCGCCCCGGTGGCCGGGTGGTCCCGGCGCAGCTCGGCGAGCACCGCCAGCGTGGAGTCGACGGTGCGGTGGTCCTCCATGTCCAGGGTGACCGTGGTGCCCGCGGCGGTGGCCGCCTCCACCACCGGGCGGACCAGCTCCAGGGCGACGTCGTGCCCACCGGGCAGCGCCTGACCGAACGCGGACAGCTTCACCGACACCTCCGCGGCCCGGCCCAGCCCCAACGGGACCAGCCCGTCCAGCAGGGCGAGGTAGGCGTCCCGGGAGCGGGTGGCCTCGGTGCGGTCGGTGACGTCCTCACCGAGGTGGTCCAGGGTGACGGCCACGCCCTGCCCGGACAGCGCCCGGACGGCGTCCAGCGCGTCGGGCAGGGTCTCCCCCGCCACGAACCGGTCCACGACGCGGCGGGTCACCGGCGTGCCGACGACGACCTTGCGCAGGCCGGGACGGCGGGACGCGGCGAGCAGGGCCTGACCGAGCACGGGGACCTCCGGGGCGGCAGCGGGTGTGCCGACGACGCTAGGGAGACCGGGACGCGGCGCACCAGCGACAGGTGTCCGGACTCCTTCGTACGATCGTCTGATGCGGGACGACCTCCAGGACCTCGTGGACGAGGTGTCCCGGTTGCTGGCGGCGCCGGCCACCCTGGAGGACCCCGACTTCACCCTGCTGGCGTTCTGCGCCCAGGGCGAGGACGCCGGCTCCGGCACCGCGCTGGACGCCGTCCGGACGCGGTCGATCCTGACCCGCGGCTCACCGGTGCAGACCCGGCGGTGGTTCACCGACCTGGGCATCGCCGCGGCGACCGCGCCGCTGCGCACCCCGGCCGACCCGGCCGCCGGGATCCTCACCCGGCTGTGCCTGCCGGTCCGGCACCGCGGTCGGCTGCACGGCTGGCTCTGGCTCCTCGACGAGGGCCGCACCGACGTCGCCGACCCCGCCGCCCCCGGCCTCGCCGCCGCCACGGAGCTGGCCGCCCGGGCCGGCGAGCTGCTCGCCGCGACCCGGCCGGGCACCCGGGACCTGGCCGCGGACCTGCGGTCGGTGCTCACCGGCGAGGACGACGGCCCCGCCGTGCGCGGCCTGGTCACCGCGCTGGGCGCCGACACCCCGCTCACCCTGGTGGCCCTGCGCCCGGCCGGGGCCCTGCCGCCGGGCTGGGCCGCGCCGGCGGCCGGCGCGGTGGCGACCGTGCTGGGGCGCTGGGTGGCGGTGCTGCTCCCGCTGCCCGGCACCCGGGACGGCCGGCCCGCGGGCGCGCTGACCGCTGCAGCCCTGCGCGGCCTGCCCGCGGGCAGCACGGCCGGGGTGGCCACCGCGCGCACCGGCTGCGCGTCGCTGACCACCCAGTGGCAGGAGGCCCGGGACGCCGCCCGGGTGGCCGCGGTCGAGCCGCGACTGGCCCCGGTCGCGTCCTGGGGCGAGCTCGGTGCGTGGCGCCAGGTGGTCCGCCTCGACGGCCCGGACCCCGCGCTCGCCCCGCTGCTGGCCGACCCGGTGCTCACCCGCACGGCCGAGGTGTGGCTGGACTGCGCCGCCTCCCCGCAGCGGGCCGCGGCCGAGCTGCGCGTCCACCGGCAGACGCTGTACTACCGGCTGGGCCGGGTCGCCGAGCTCACCGGGCTCGACCTGGCCGACGGCGCGGACCGGCTCGCGCTGCACCTCGCGGTCCGCACGCACCGGCTGGCGACCCCCGGCCGTGGCCTAGTGTCTGAGAGTTGATGGAGGCACGAGGGACGGGGACGGACGCGGTGACCGAGCGGTCCGACGTCATGCTGCAGCTGCGCACCGCGACGGCGCCCGAGCACCAGCAGGTCGAGGACACCCTGGCCCTGCTGGACCCCGACCTGACCCCCGCCCGGCTGACCGACGTGCTGCAGCGGATGCACGCCTTCTGGACCGCCGTGGAGGCCGGCCTGGACGCGTGGGCCACCGCCGAGCCGGCCGATGCCGGTGCGGTGGACTGGGCCGGTCGCCGGCGGGCCGGGGTCTTCGCCGGCGACCTGGCGACGCTCGGTGCCCGCCCGCTCGACGCCGGCCCGGACCTGCCCGCCCCCGCCGGCACCGACGGGGCGCTGGGCACCCTCTACGTGCTGGAGGGGTCCACCCTGGGCGGGGTGTTCATCGACCGGCACCTGGCGACGCTGCCGGCCCTGGCCGACGTCCGGCTGCGCTCGTTCAGCCCCTACGGCGAGCGGACCGGCGCCATGTGGGCCGGTCTGCGCCGGGCCACCCGGGACCACGTGGCCGGTGGCGGCGATCCGGACGCGGTCGTCGACGGGGCACGCCGTACCTTCCGTGCACTGGCGCAGTGGTGCGCCGGCGTCGAGCAGTCTGCGCCGAGCCAGGGTCCCGTCCCCCCGTCCTCCCCCGGAGGTGCTCCCGCATGACCGGCGTCCAGCCCGTCCAGTGGCTCACCCCCGGCACCCCCGTCGACGTCACCAACTGCGAGCGCGAGCCGATCCACGTCCCGGGCAGCATCCAGCCCCGCGGCGTGCTGATCGCCGTCAGCGAGCCCGACCTCGTCGTCGAGCAGGCCTCGGCCAACCTGGTCGACGTCGTCGGCATCGAGTGGGCCGACGCACTCGGGCGGCCGCTGGCCGACGTGCTGGGCACCGTCCCGGCACAGGCGGTGGCCCGCTCGGCAGCGGCCTTCGGGGACCTGCGCGAGCGCAACCCGGTCGAGCTGACGCTGGACCGTGACGGCACCCCGGTCCCGGTCGACGCGATCCTGCACCGGGCCGTGCACGGCACGCCCACCGCCGGCCCGGTCGCCCGGCTGCTGCCCGGCGGCGAGGGCGCACCGGTGACCCCGGGGCCCGAGCGGGGCCTGGGCAGCACCCTGGTCGTCGAGCTGGAGCCCGCCTTCGGCCCGCGCCCCTTCAGCTTCCCGAACACCTACCAGGCCGTCCGCGGCACGATCGCCGAGCTCAACCGGGCCAGCGACCTGCAGGCGCTCTACGACATCACCGTGGAGGCCGTCCGCAGCCTCACCGGCTTCGACCGGGTGATGCTCTACCGCTACGACGAGGCCTACAACGGCGAGGTGGTCGCCGAGGCCCAGCACGGCGACCTGGACACCTTCCTGGGCCTGCACTACCCGGCCTCGGACATCCCGGCGCAGGCCCGGGCGCTGTACGAGAAGAACTGGATCCGGCTGATCTCCGACGTCGGCTACACCCCCGCGGTGCTGCACCCGGTCGACCACCCGGCCACCGGACAGCCGCTGGACCTGACCTACTCGACGCTGCGCAGCGTGTCCCCGCTGCACGTGGAGTACCTGCACAACATGGGCGTGCGGTCCTCCATGTCCATCTCGCTGCTGCGCGAGGAGAAGCTGTGGGGGCTCATCGCCTGCCACCACTACTCCGGCCCGCACGCCCCGCCCTACGCCACCCGCGCCGCCGCGGAGTTCCTGGCCTCGACGCTGTCCCTGCGGCTGGTCGACCGGGCCGCCGAGGAGGAGGTCCGCCGCGCGCTGCGGGCCCGGTCCACGCTGGCCTGGCTGACCGCCGCCACCCTGGACGAGGACCGTCCGCTGGCCGAGTCGCTGCTGGGCACCCCGGACCTGCTGGACCTGGTGCCCGCCGACAGCGTCGCCGTCCAGCTCGAGGGGCACACCGCCGTGCGCGGTCTGCCGCTGGACCCCGCCGTCGCAGCCGTGGTCGCGGACTGGGCGGCCGGACGACGGGCCGACGTCGTCTCCTCGGAGTCGCTGCTGACCGACGCCCCCGAGCTGGGCGTGCCGGTCGAGGTCGCCTGCGGCGTGCTGTGCGTGCCGCTGCCCGAGGGCCAGTCGGTCGTCTGGGTGCGCCAGGAGAAGGTCCGCTCGGTCGACTGGGGCGGCGACCCGCACCACAAGGTGCTCGCCGTCCCCGAGGGGGACGACGTCCGGATCAGCCCGCGGAAGTCCTTCGCGCGCTGGCAGGAGACGGTGCACGGCCGGTCCGAACCGTGGACGCCGGCCGAGGTCGGCGAGGCGACCGAGCTGCGCACCAACCTGCTGGAGGCGCTGTACGCCCGGACCCGGCGGGTCGCCCGCGCCGCCGAGACGCTGCAGCGCAGCCTGCTGTCGGAGCCGCCGCAGCCCGACCACCTGCAGATCGCGGTGCGCTACGTGCCCGCCGCGCGGGAGGCCCAGGTCGGTGGTGACTGGTACGACGTCTTCCAGCAGCCCGACGGCGCGACGGTGCTGGTGATCGGCGACGTCGTCGGGCACGACACCGAGGCCGCCGCGGTGATGGGCCAGCTGCGCGGTCTGCTGCGCGGCATCGCCTACGCCAGCCAGGACGGCCCCGCCGCGGTGCTGTCCCGGCTGGACGCGGCCATCGCCGGACTCCACGTAGACGCCATCGCCTCGGTCCTGGTCGCCCGACTGGAGCAGACGCCCGAGGAGCTGGAGCGCGGGGTCACCCGGGTGCGCTGGTCCAACGCCGGCCACCTGCCCCCGGTGGCCCTGGCCGTGGACGGCAGCACCCGGCTGCTGGGCGGCGACGTCCGGGCCGACCTGCTGCTGGGGGTCAGCCCCGGCGCACCCCGTCGCGAGCACGAGGCCACGGTCGAGCGCGGCTCGACGGTGCTGCTGTACACCGACGGGCTGGTCGAGCGCCGGGACCAGGTGTTCGACGACGGCATCACCGCACTGCAGGGACTGCTGACCGGGATGGCCGAGACGCCGGTGCCCGAGCTGGCCGACACCCTGCTGGCCCGACTGCTGCCCGAGCGCGCCGAGGACGACGTCGCCCTGGTCGCCGTCCGGCTGCACGAGCAGGACCGGCCCCGCCCCGACCGCTGAGCCCGTCCGGTCAGCCGGCCGCCAGCGTCGCCAGGAGCTCGCGGACGGCGGAGCGGCCGGCCCGGTTGGCGCCGATCGTGCTGGCCGAGGGTCCGTAGCCGACCAGGTGCAGCCGGGGCTCGGCGACCACCCGGGTCCCCTCGACGGCGATGCCGCCACCGGGGGCCCGCAGGTGCAGGGGTGCCAGGTGGTCCAGTGCCGCCCGGAAGCCGGTGGCCCACAGCACGACGTCCACGTCCAGGGTGCGGGCCGGCGTCCCCGCGACGGCGTCCCAGGCCACACCGGTCGGGGTCATCCGGTCGAACACCGGCAGCGGGTCGAGCAGCCCCCGCGCCCGGGCCGCCTCGACCTCCGCGGTGACCGGCAGCCCGGTGACGCTGACGACGCTCCCGGGCGGCAGCCCGGCCCGGACCCGCTCCTCCACCAGCGCCACCGCGGCGCGGCCGGCGTCGGGGGTGAAGTCGTCGGTGCGCCAGACCGGTGGCCTGCGGGTGACCCAGCTCGTCGTCGTCACCTCGGCGACCTCGAGCAGCAGCTGCAGGGCGGAGATGCCCCCGCCGACGACCAGCACGTGCCGCCCGGCGAACGCAGCGGCGTCCCGGAAGTCCGCGGCGTGCAGCTGCTGGCCGGTGAAGTCGGCCCGCCCGGGGTAGGCCGGCCAGAACGGCCGGGTCCAGGTGCCGGTGGCGTTGACCAGCCCGCGCGCGGTCCAGTCCCCGGCACTGGTGGCCAAGGCGAAGCCGTCGTCGGTGCGGGTGACCCGGCGGACGACGACCGGCCGGCGCACCGGCAGCGCGAACTCCCGCTCGTAGGCGCCGAAGTAGCGGGCCATGGCGACCGAGGCCCGCTCGTCCGGGTCGCCCGTCAACGGCATCCCCGGGAGGTCGGCGATGCCGTTGGCCCGCTCCAGCCGCAGCGAGGCCCAGCGGTGCTGCCAGGCACCGCCGGGTCCCTCGTCGGCGTCCAGGACGACGAAGTCGGTCCCCGCCCGGTGCAGCGCGTACGCCGCGGACAGCCCGGCCTGTCCGGCCCCCAGGACGACCACCTCTGCGTGCACGTGCGGTCAACCCGCGCCCTCTCCCGGGCATGCCCGGCAGGTCAGACGGCGGTGGCCACCAGGAGCGTGGGCCGCAGCGCGCCGGCACCGATGAGGGTGCCCATCGCGCCGGCCTGGGCCTTCGAGCGGGCGAAGCGGGGGTCGTCACCGTGGCGCCGTTCGACCTCGGCGTCGACGGCGTCGGCGGCCTCGTCCCAGCCGGGCGGGTTGTCGTGCAGGTCGGCGGCACCCTGCTCCTCGACCCGGAAGCCCGCCTCGGACAGCAACCGGCCCAGCTGCTCCTCCGTGGGGAACTCGTTCCCCTCGGGCGCGGGCGCCGGCAGGTCGTCGACCACCTGGACGAAGACCAGCAGGCCCAGCCGCCCGCCGGGCCGCAGCACGCGGCGCAGCTCGGCCAGCGCCCCGGCCTTGTCCGCCGTGGTGCACAGCACCCCCAGGCTTCACGCGGCCCGGGTGACGCCGTCCCGCAACGGGAGGGCCTGGCCCAGGGCGACCGCGGAGGCCAGCCCGCCCAGGTGCCGGGAGGCGTGCACGGCCGGCAGCATCGGCTCCAGGCACACCGGGACCACCTGCAGCTCGCCGGCCGCCCAGGCCGCAGGTCCCCCGACCCCGGCGCCGGCGTCGACCAGCAGCTCCCCCGCCCCGAGCCCCATCCGGTCGGCCAGCCACCGCAGTGCTCCCACGCTGCCCGACCCCCGGCACCCGGCCGGGACGGCGTGCCCGGGGCCCAGGGCGCGGGCGGCCTCCTCCGTCCACGCCGCGGCGACGCCGAACTCGTCGTCCATCGCGTCGCTGTCCAACCGGCTCATGCGGTGTCCTCCCCCGGGTGTCGCACGGTGTCGTGCACGGTGTCGTGCACGGGGTCGTGCACGGTGTCCTCCTTGATCCGGCGGGCGACCTCGGCCTTGACCCGGGCCCCCTCCAGCACGCCGCGGTCGCTGCCCAGCCCCGACAGGTCCACCCCGACGACCCCCTCGACGGCCAGCGCCGTCCGTGCGGCCTCGACGGCCGCGGCGATGCCGGCCTCCACCGGGTCCGAGGCACCGAGCACGGCGCGGACCACGGCGTCGTCCAGGTGCAGCCCGGGGAAGGCCTGCAGCACGCGTGCGGACCGCTCGTCGGTGAACACGGCGACGCCGGCGATGAAGGGCAGCCGCACCCCGACGGCACGGGCGGCGGGCACGAAGGCACGCAGCCGGGCCGGGCTGTGCACGTGGTTGAGCACGCAGAGCGCCGCCCCGGCCCGCTGCTTGGTGAGCAGCCGCCCGGGGCGGGCGTCCACCGGGGGTGCGTCCGGGGACTCGGGGACCGCGGCGGACAGACCGGCCCGGGCGGCCATCGCGGTGAGGCGTGGCCCGTCGACGTCGAACACCTGGGTGATGCCGGGCCGGACGCCGGGTCCGCGGGCGTCCCCGGTCACGCAGAGCACACCGTCGACCCCGACCAGGGCCAGTCCGGCCAGCTCCTGCTCCAGCACCAGCCGGTTGCGGTCCCGGCAGGCCAGCGTCGTCCAGGGCCGACCGCCGGCGGCCAGCACCTCACCCGCCAGCTGGGTGGGTGGCAGGTCGGGCCGGTTCTGGTGCTCGCCCACCAGGACGGCGTCGCTGTCGGGGGCCAGCGCGGACACCACGGCGCGGACCGACGCCGGGTCGAAGGGCGTCACCGTCAGGTCGGTCAGCACCACCGGGCGGCGGGCCGCCAGCTCCAGCAGTCCCCCGGGACGCGGCGGTGGCACGTCCACCGGGTGCGGCCACGGCGGGGCCGGGTCGTCCAGGAAGACGCACCGGTGGTCGGCGACCTCGCACCCGCCCGCGTCCGTGGGCCCGCCACAGGGGCCGAAGACCATCCGCTTGGGGCACCCGGGCCGCACCGGGAGCTCCGGGGCCGGGGACCCGGCCGTCGTCGTCACCCCTGCACGCTGCCCCGAACCGCCGTCGGGCAACCCCGTCGAGGGGCTGTGGGGAATGAGTGCCGGTGAACACGGTTACCAGCGCCCGGGCCGGGCACTCCAGCGCTCATGCCCCCCGTGCCCGCCGTGCCCGCACCCCTGGGTGGGCCGTCGGTCGGGTACCGGCACGTCGCGCACGTCACCAGCGCCGACGCCAGCGCCGTGGCGCAGGTCCTGCCCGTCCTGGCTGCCGGCCTCGAGCGGGGTGACCCCCTGGTGCTGGCCTGCTCCGACGAGCTGGCCCAGCTGCTGCGGGCCGGCCTGCCGGCCGATGCCCCGGTGGCGGTGGTGAGCGACGAGGTGCTCGACGGGCGCACCCCGACGGCCCTGGCGGGCTACACCGCGCTGCTCGACCAGCACGCCCCCGCCTCCGGACACCGCCTGCAGCTGGTCACCGACAGCACCCGGCACTGCGCCGGCATGACCGCGTGGCTGCAGACCGAGGCGCTGCTCAACCACGTGCTGGCCGACCGCGCACTGGACCACCTGTGCGTGGTCGACGAGGGGTCGCTGGGCGACGACGCGGCCCTCGCCCGGGCCACGCACCGCCTGCTGCTGCGCGACAACCGCGTGGTCGACAACCCGGCCTGGCGGGAGCCCGCCGAGATCCTGCGCGAGCTGGGCGACGCCGGTGCCGACCCGGCCGAGGAGACCAGCCCGACCCTGGTGTTCCAGGACGTCACCGACATGCGTGCACTCCGCCGGGGCCTGAACCAGGCGCTGCGCGGCGGGCCGCTGCCCGCCGACGACACCGAGGACCTGGTGCTCGCGATCGACGAGGTCACCGCGAACGCCGGGGAGCACGGCGTGCCCCCCGTCGACGTCCGCCTGTGGGTCGGCCCCGAGCAGGTGCTGTGCACCGTCAGCGACCGGGGCCCGGGCTTCGAGGAGCCGCTGGCCGGGTACGGGCCGGCGCACGGCACCGACCTGTCGGTGGGCGGCATGGGCCTGTGGCTGGCCCGCCGGGCGGTGGACCGGATGACCACCGGCCCCCGCACCCAGGACGGCGGCGGCTGCGTCGTGCGGCTGTCGATCGACCCGCGGACGCGCTGAGCGCTCAGCCCGCGGCCGGCACCAGCCCGGCCTGCTCGATCAACCGGGCCTGCTCCCGGCACCACGGGGACCAGGCGTCGCCCTCGGCCTCCTGGCGCGCGCGGAACGCCGGCCAGTCGAGCACCTCCCACTCCCCCGCCTCCGCGGGGTCGGGCCGGGGCTCGCCGACGAAGCGACCCACGTAGACCGGGCAGATCTCGTTCTCCACGACCCCGTCGAACTCGGCGCGGTACCGGTAGCCCGGCAGCGCCGGGGCCAGGTCGGTGACGCCCAGGCCCAGCTCGTCGGACGCCCGCCGGGCGATCGCAGCGGCGTCGTCCTCCCCGGGGCCGGGGTGGCCGCACACGGTGTTGGTCCACATGCCGGGGAAGGTCTGCTTCACCTGCGCGCGGCGGGTGACCAGCAGCCGGCCGGCGTCGTCGAAGAGGTAGGCGGAGAACGCCCGGTGCAGCGGGGTGTCGCCGTGGTGCACGAGCCGCTTGGGCATCGTCCCGACCTCCCGGCCGTCGTCGTCCACCAGCACGATGAGTTCTTCGGCCACGGCGCCATCGTCCCACGGTGCCCGGAGCGCCCGGCCGCGTCTCGGGCCCGCGACCGGGGCGCCGGGGACGTGGGCCGCCTCAGGCGTCGAAGTCGACGGTGACCTCGTCGGAGAGCGGCACGGTCTGGCAGGTCAGCACGTAGCCCCTGGCCACCTCGTCGGGGTCCAGCGCGTAGTTGCGGCGCATCTCGACCTCCCCGGCGGTGACCTTGGCCCGGCAGGTGCCGCAGACACCGCCCTTGCAGGCGAAGGGCAGGTCGGAGCGGACCCGCTGGGCGCTGTCGAGCACCGGTACGCCCTGCTCCAGGGCCAGCGTCGTCGACCGGCCGTCGAGCACGATGGTGACCTGGCTGGAGGGGCCGTCGACGACCTGGTCCTCGCCGCGGACCGGCGCGGGCGGCTCCCCGCCCTCGCCGTCGTCGACGAAGAACAGCTCCTGGTGCACCCGCTCGCGGGGCACCCCGAGCTCCTCGAGGAGCTCCTGGGCGTCGGTGACCATGCCGTGCGGGCCGCACAGCCACCAGTGCTCCACGTCCGGGACGTCGACGAGTGCGCCGACCAGGGTGCGCAGCCGGTCGCCGTCGAGCCGGCCGCTGGTGACCTCGGCGTCGCGGGGTTCCCGGGAGAGCACGTGCACCAGCTGCAGGCGTGCACCGAAGCGGTCCTTGAGGTCGGCCAGCTCGTCGGCGAACATGACGGTGTTCGTCCGGCGGTTGCCGTAGAAGACGGTCACCGTGGACTCGCCGTCCCGCAGCACCGTGCCGGCCAGGCTGAGCACCGGGGTGACCCCGGACCCGGCGACGACGAACACGTGGTCGGCCGGGGTGGACAGGTCCGCGGTGAAGGTGCCCGAGGGCGGCAGCACGTCGATGGTCTGCCCGGCCCGGACCTCGTTGACCAGCCAGGCGGAGAAGTAGCCACCGGGCACCTCGCGGACCCCGACCCGGGGGGCCGCGCCCATCGGGGCGCAGATCGAGTACGACCGGCGCTCGTCCCGGTCGCCGTCGACCCGGCGCAGGGTGAGCGCCTGGCCGGGGGCGAAGGCGTAGTCCTCGGCCAGCTCGGCCGGCACGTCGAAGGTGACCGCGACCGAGTCGTCGGTGAGCTGCTCGACCCGGGCTACGGTGAGCGGGTGGAACTGCGGGCGGCGGCGGGTGGGCGCGCTCATCAGATCTCCTTGACGTGCTCGAAGGGCTCGCGGCAGCTGCGGCAGCGGCGCAGCGCCTTGCAGGCGGTGCCGCTGAACTCGCTGAGCTCCTCGGTGTCGGGCGACCCGCAGAGCGGGCAGACCGCGGTGCGGCGGGTGGGGCCCAGGTCCAGTGGCACGGGGCCGGCGGCGCGCACCGGGGCGTCCCCGGGCGGGGCGATGCCGCCCTCGGTGAGCTTGCGGCGCCCGTCCTGGCTGATCCAGTCGGTGGACCACGGCGGGGACAGCACGGTGCGCACGTCGACGTCGGCGAACCCGGCCCGGTGCAGGGCGTGCACCAGGTCCGCGCGCATGACGCCCATGGCGGGGCAGCCGGAGTAGGTCGGGGTGATGGTGACGACGACGGTCCCGTCGTCGGCGGTGCGCACGTCCCGCAGCACGCCGAGGTCGGCCAGGGTCAGCATGGGCAGCTCGGGGTCGGTGACGGTCTCGGCGACCGCCCGGGGGTCCCGGGTGAGGGTCGCGCCCACCACGTCGCCCACCACGTCGCCGCTCACCACGTCGCCGTTCACCACGTCGCCGCCGGGTGCTCGCGGGCCAGGCCCTGCAGGGTGGCCAGCAGGGGGCCCATCTCGTCGGTGTGCTCGCCGGCGCGGCCGGGGCTGGGTCGGTCGGCGGGCCACTCAGGGACGGTGAGGGTGGCCCGCTCGAGGACCATCGTCAGCACGTCGCGGACCTCCTCGCGCACGTCCGCGGGGTCGACGGCGACACCGGTGGCGACCAGCCGGGTCTCGACGTCGGTGGCGGTGGACAGGTCCGCCAGCAGCGGCCAGACGGCGTCGACCCCGGCCTGCGCGCGGCGGTGCGACTCCTCGGTGCCGTCGCCCAGCCGCAGCACCCAGCGGGCGGCGTGGTCGCGGTGGTAGGTCAGCTCGGGCACGCCCTTGGCCGCGATCGCGGACAGCACCGGGTCCCGGGACTCCCGCAGCCGCACGAAGAGGGCCAGCCGGTGGGCGCTGGCGACCAGCAGTCGGACGAGGGTCTGGGCGTAGTCGCCGCCGTCGACCTCGACGAGGTGGTGGTTGCGGAACTCGTCGGCGTCCCGGAAGTAGGCCAGCGCGTCCTCGTCGGGGATCGAGTCGGTGGCCGTCTGCCGGCTGCGGCCCAGCACCCCGGCGGCACCGGCGCGGGCCAGCAGCAGCCGTGCCTGCCCGAGCAGGTCCAGGCCGCAGTTGGCGATCGCGACCTCCTCCTCGAGCTCGGGCGCCCGGGTGGTCCACTCGGTCAACCGCTGGCACAGCACCAGCGCGTCGTCCCCGAGCATGAGGCTGTACGCCCCCAGGTCGGCTGCGTCCACCCCCTCGGGGATGGTCGTGTCGACCCCGGCCAACGGGTCGTCGAACCCGGTCCCGAACGCCCACTGCCCCTCGCCCCCGTGAGCGTGGTCCAACGCGTCGTAGACGGTCTCTTCGTGCGCCATCGCAGCCGCACCTCTCTGTGTCGGGACGGGCCCACCGCGGGCGACGTGCTGGAACGGCCCCCTCCCAGGGGCCCCGGTCGTCCGAGGAACGAGGACGACCGGGGGTGGGAGGGGGTCCTTCAGATGTGCGGGACGTCGTCCGGGATCTCGTAGAACGTGGGGTGCCGGTAGACCTTGTCCCCGGCGGGGGCGAACATCGGGTCCTTCTCGTCCGGACTGGACGCGGTGATGTCGTTGGCCTGCACGACCCAGATGCTCACGCCCTCGTTGCGGCGGGTGAACACGTCGCGGGCGGCGTGCACGGCCATCTCATCGTCGGGGGCGTGCAGCGAGCCGACGTGCACGTGGTTGAGCCCGCGCTTGCCGCGGACGAACACCTCGTACAGCGGCCAGTCCCGGCGGGCGGTGGCCGCGGAGGGCTCCGCGCCGCTGGGCACCTCCGGCCCGGTGGGGACGGCGCCGTGGCCTCCCTCGGCCGTGGTCTCCCCGGCCGAGGGGGTGACCGGGCCGGTCACGACGCGTGCTTCGCGGCGTACGCGGTCGCCGCCTCGGTGACCCAGGCGTTGTCGTCGCGGGCGGCGCGGCGGCGGCTGACCCGCTCGGCGTTGCAGGGGCCGTTGCCGGAGATGACCTGCTTGAACTCGGCCCAGTCGATCTGGCCGAACCGGTGGCGCCCGGTCTCGGGGTCCAGCGCGAGCTCGGGGTCGGGCAGCGTCACGCCGAGCGCGGCGGCCTGCGGGACCGACATGTCGACGTAGCGCTGGCGCAGCTCGTCGTTGCTGTGCCGCTTGACGCCCCAGGCCATGGACTGCGCCGAGTTCGGGCTGTCGTCGTCCGGCGGGCCGAACATCATCAGCGAGGGCCACCACCAGCGGTCCACGGCGTCCTGCACCATGGCGCGCTGCTCGGGGGTGCCGCGCATCATCGTCATCAGCAGCTCGTAGCCCTGCCGCTGGTGAAAGGACTCCTCCTTGCAGACCCGGATCATGGCGCGGGCGTACGGGCCGTAGGAACTGCGGCACAGCGGGACCTGGTTGCAGATCGCGGCGCCGTCCACGAGCCAGCCGATGACGCCGCAGTCGGCGTAGGTCAGCGTCGGGTAGTTGAAGATCGAGGAGTACTTCTGCCGGCCCTCGATGAGCTTGTCGGTGAGGTCGGCCCGGTCGGCGCCGAGGGTCTCGGCCGCGGAGTACAGGTACATGCCGTGGCCGGCCTCGTCCTGGACCTTGGCCAGCAGGACGGCCTTGCGGCGCAGCGAGGGGGCGGCCAGCAGCCAGTCGCCCTCGGGCTGCATCCCGATGATCTCCGAGTGCGCGTGCTGGGCGATCTGCCGCACCAGGCCCTTGCGGTAGGCCTCGGGCATCCAGTCACGCGGCTCGACCCGGCGGTCGGCGGCGATGGTGGCGTCGAAGTGCGCCTGGAGCGCGGCCTCGTCGGGCGCGGCGGCGTCGGGGCGGTCGAGGGTCGGTGCAGACATCGGGATGAGCCTCCTGCGGTCAATTACTGACCAAGCGGTCGGTAATGAGTGTGCCGCAGTGACGGGAACCGCACAACCCCGACGCGCCACCCACCCGAACGGCCCACACCCGGCCACACCCGGCTTCACCCGGCCGCACCCGACCGCACCCAGCCGCACCCGGCCGCTCGGTGCGCGCCCACACCGCCGCCCCGGCAGGCCGCCCGGCCTGGGCGCGCACCGGGCACCCCGGTGCGCGTCGACGCCGCCACGGGGACGCAGACCCCGGCCCGGGCGCGCAGGCGGACCACGACTGCGCGGCACCCACACCCACTCCGCGGGCAGGCGGGCGGCGGGGCGGCCGACCGGGTGCGCGGGTTGACAGGCCAGCCCCGGGAGGGCTTGCATTACCGACCGAACGGTCAGTAACCGCAGCCTCCCCGGGAGTCCCCGTGACGACGACGTCCGCCAGCCCGACCGCGCAGCAGCCGGGCACCGCGAAGCGCCTGGGCCAGGCCCCCGACCCGGCGACGCTGGACCCGGCCGAACGGATGGGCGTCGACGAGCTGCGCGCCCTGCAGCTCGAGCGCCTGCAGTGGACCCTGCGGCACGCCTACGACAACGTCCCGCACTACCGCCGCTCCTTCGACGCGCACGGCGTGCACCCCGACGACTGCCGCTCGCTGGAGGACCTGGCCCGCTTCCCCACCACGTCCAAGGCCGACCTGCGGGAGAACTACCCCTTCGGCATGTTCGCCGTGCCCAAGGAGCAGGTGCGGCGGGTGCACGCCAGCTCGGGCACCACCGGCAAGCCCACCGTCGTCGGCTACACCGAGCGCGACATCGCGACCTGGGCCGGCGTCATGGCCCGCTCCATCCGCGCCGCCGGCGGGCGGGCCGGGGACACCCTGCACAACGCCTACGGGTACGGGCTGTTCACCGGCGGCCTGGGCGCGCACTACGGCGCCGAGGCGCTGGGCTGCACCGTCGTCCCGATCTCGGGTGGCATGACCCCGCGCCAGGTCCAGCTGATCGGTGACTTCCAGCCGCGGATCATCATGGTGACCCCCAGCTACATGCTCGCCGTCGTCGACGAGTTCGAGCGCCAGGGCATCGACCCACGCTCCTCCAGCCTGCAGGTCGGCATCTTCGGCGCCGAGCCCTGGACCGAGCAGATGCGGCAGGAGATGGAGGACCGGCTCGACATCGACGCGGTCGACATCTACGGCCTGTCCGAGGTCATGGGCCCGGGCATCAGCCAGGAGTGCGTGGAGACCAAGGACGGTCTGCACGTCTGGGAGGACCACTTCTACCCCGAGGTCGTCGACCCCACCACGGTGGAGCCGCTGGCCGAGGGCGAGGAGGGCGAGCTGCTGTTCACCTCGCTGACCAAGGAGGCGCTGCCGATCATCCGGTACCGCACCCGCGACCTGACCCGGCTGCTGCCGGGCACCGCACGCCCCGGCATGCGCCGGATGCAGAAGGTCACCGGCCGCACCGACGACATGATCATCCTGCGCGGGGTGAACCTCTTCCCGACCCAGATCGAGGAGGTCGTGCTGCGCACCCCGGGCCTGAGCCCGCACTTCGCCCTGGAGCTGTCCACCCGGGGTCGGATGGACCACCTCGTCGTCTCCGTCGAGGCCCGCCCGGACTGCCTGCCCGAGCGCCGCCCGGTCGCCGCCGCCGAGGTGCAGACCCTGGTCAAGGAGACCGTCGGCACCAGTGTCGAGGTCGTCGTGGTGGACCCCGCGACGCTGGCCCGCTCGATGGGCAAGCTGCAGCGGCTCACCGACCGGCGCGAGCGCCCGTGACGACGCCGGTCCGGCGCGGGCGGCCCGGGCACTCGCTGGACTCGCTGCTGGACACCGCGGTCGCGCTGTTCAACGAGCGGGGTTTCGAGGCCACCTCGATGGACGCTCTGGCCGAGCGGCTCGGCGTCACCAAGTCCGCGATCTACCACCACGTGTCCTCCAAGGGCGAGCTGCTCCGGCTGGCCCTGGACCGCGCACTGGACCGGCTGTTCGCGGTGCTCGGCGAACCCGGCGCACTGCAGGGCGCAGCGATCGAGCGGCTCGAGCACGTCGTGCGCGGGTCGGTCGGGGTGCTGACCGCGGAGCTGCCCTTCGTCACCCTGCTGCTGCGGGTGCGCGGCAACTCCCACGTGGAGTCCCTGGCCCTGCACCGCCGGCGCGAGTTCGACCGGCTGGTCACCGATCTGGTCCGGGACGCCGTCGCCGAGGGGTCGGTCCGCCCCGACGTCGACCCCGGCGTCACCAGCCGGTTGCTCTTCGGCACCGTCAACTCCCTCACCGAGTGGTACCGCCCCGGCGGCGGGCTGTCCCCCACCGACCTGGCCGACGGCCTGGTCACCACCCTCTTCGCCGGCCTGCGCACCCAGCCCCGACCCCAGGAGCACCGATGACCGCTGCACCCCGGACCACCGCACCCCTGACCGCCGCACCCCTGCTCGAGAGCTACGCGGCCGGCCGCTGGTGGGCCAGCGACGACGAGGGCGCCCCACTGCCCGACGCGGTCACCGGGGAGACCGTGGCGCGGATCAGCAGCCGCGGCCTGGACGTCGCCGGGATGGTCGCGCACGCCCGCACGGTCGGCGGCCCGGCGCTGCGCGAGCTGACGTTCCACCAGCGGGCCGGCCTGCTCAAGGCCGTCGCGCTGCAGCTGATGGCCCGCAAGGACGAGTTCTACGCCCTGTCCCACCGCACCGGCGCCACCGACGGCGACAACGCCGTCGACATCGACGGCGGCTTCGGCACGGTGCTGTCCTACGCGTCCACCGGCCGCCGCGAGCTGCCCGACGACACCCTGGTGCTCGACGGGCCGCCGACCCCGCTGGGTCGCGGTGGCACCTTCCTCGGCCAGCACGTCTACACCTCGCTGACCGGGGTCGCCGTCCAGGTCAACGCCTTCAACTTCCCGGTCTGGGGCATGTTGGAGAAGCTCGCACCGGCGTTCCTGGCCGGGATGCCCACGATCGTGAAGCCCGCCTCGCAGACCGCCTACCTGACCGAGGCGGTGTTCCGGGCGGTGGTGGAGACCGGGCTGCTGCCCGAGGGGTCGGTGCAGCTGCTGGCCGGGTCGGCATCCGGGCTGCTGGACTGCCTGGACGGCCAGGACCTGGTCGGGTTCACCGGATCGGCGACGACGGCGGCGCTGCTGCGCAGCCACCCCGCGGTCACCGAGCGCGCCGTCCGCTTCAACGCCGAGGCCGACTCGCTGAACTGCTCGGTGCTGGGGCCGGACGCCGGCCCGGACACCCCCGAGTTCGACCTGTTCGTCCGCGGGCTGGTCACCGAGATGACGGTCAAGGCCGGCCAGAAGTGCACCGCGATCCGCCGGGCGATCGTGCCCCGCCAGCACGTGGACGCCGTCGTCGAGGCCGCCCGGGCGCAGCTCGCGCAGGTCGTCGTCGGCGCCCCGGGGGCCGACGGCGTGACCATGGGCGCGCTGGCCTCGCGGGACCAGCGCGAGGAGGTGCTGCGGGCGGTGGACCGGCTGCGCACCCACGCCGAGCTGGTGGTGGGCGACCCGACCGACTTCGCCGTCACCGGCGCGGACCGGGAGCGTGGGGCGTTCCTGCCGCCGATGCTGCTGCGCTGCGACGACGCGGCCGCCCCCGAGCCGCACGACGTCGAGGCGTTCGGCCCGGTCGCCACGGTGCTGCCCTACGACGGGTTGCCGGACGCGATCACGCTGGCCCGACGCGGCCAGGGATCGCTGGTGGCCAGCCTGGTCACCCACGACCCCGCCGTCGCCCGGGAGTTCGTGCTGGGCGCGGGCTCCGCCCACGGCCGGGTGCACGTGCTGGACCGCGACGACGCCGGGGAGTCCACCGGCCACGGCTCGCCGCTGCCGGTGCTGGTGCACGGCGGCCCGGGCCGGGCCGGTGGCGGGGAGGAGCTCGGCGGGGTCCGCGGCGTGCTGCACCACATGCAGCGCACCGCGGTCCAGGGCTCCCCCGACCTGCTCACCGGGGTCGGCCGGCGCTGGGTCGCCGGCGCCCGCCGCACCGAGGACGGCGTGCACCCCTTCCGCAAGTCGCTGGCCGAGCTCCGGATCGGGGACTCGGTGACGGCGGGCCCGCGGGAGATCACGCTGGCCGACATCGAGCACTTCGCCGAGTTCACCGGCGACACGTTCTACGCCCACATGGACGAGGCGGCGGCCGCGGCCAACCCGCTGTTCGGCGGCCGGGTCGCGCACGGCTACCTGGTGCTCAGCTGGGCCGCAGGCCTGTTCGTCGACCCCGACCCGGGCCCGGTGCTGGCCAACTACGGCCTGGACTCCCTGCGGCTGCTCACCCCGGTGAAGCCCGGGGAGCAGGTGACGGTGACGCTGACCTGCAAGCAGATCACCCCGCGCGGGGGCGCCGACCACGGCGAGGTCCGCTGGGACGCCGTCGTCGTCGACTCCGCGGGCAGCCCGGTGGCCACCTACGACGTGCTCACCATGGTCGCCAGGACCTGGCCGCCGGCCGGCTGAGGGGGCCGCGCGGTCGGGCGGCGCGGCCGGTCAGGAGCTGCGCGTGCAGGACTTCTGCCGGTACATGGCCACATCGGCGTCGTGCAGCAGGGAGCCCGCGGTGTCGGTGGGCGTCCGGCGCACCGCCAGGCCGATGCTCGCGCCCACGGTGACCGGGGTGCCGCTGGGCAACCCGACCGGGAGTGACAGGTCGTCGACCAGCCGCTCGACCCAGCCACGCGCCTCCTCGGCCGCGCAGCCGCGCAGCAGGACGACGAACTCGTCGCCCCCGATCCGTGCGACGGCGTCGTCCGGCCGGCAACGCGCCAGCAGCCGCCGGGCGGTCTCGCGCAGGACCTCGTCCCCGGCCGCGTGTCCCCGGTCGTCGTTGACCTCCTTGAAGCGGTCGAGGTCGATCAGCAGGACGCTGAACGCCGTGACGTCCGGGTGGGCGAGTTCGGCCTGCACCCGCCCGGTCCAGCTGGCCCGGTTCAGCAGTCCGGTCAGCCCGTCGTGCTCGGCGAGCACGCGGAGCTCGTCCTCGAGCGCGCGCCGGGCGACAAGCGTCCGTTCCAGGGCGTCCACGACGTCGTTGAACGTCACCGCCGGGGCCGCGAACGCGTCCCGGGAGAGCACCGGCACTCGGTGTGACGCCGTGACGGTGACCGTGTCCCCGGAGTGGGCCAGGGCCGAAGCGACGGCCTGCATGCCCCGGGCCAACCTCCGCAGCCGGCGCCCCAGCACCAGCCGCACGAGCAGCATGTTGAGTCCGGCGACGAGCACGCCGGCGGCGACGCAGACGGCCCGGAAGACCGGCCGGTCGGCGGCATCGGCGTCCGCGACGTCGAGCAGCACCACCATCGGGGGGAAGCTGAGGCCCACGAGGACCCCGAGGGTGACCATGCAGAGCGCCAGGACCTGCACGGAGTCGTGGCGGGAGAACCCGCGCCGGGGCGGGAGGGGCGTCGACACAGGCACCTCCTACGGGGAGTGCGGACTACCACCCATCGTCGCGTTCCCGCAGGTCCTGGACGTGCGAGCGGGGCATCCCCCTCCCTGGAGGGAGGCCCCGCCCGGGGTTCACGCGGCCGGCGGGGCCATCAGCTCCAGGGCGATGTTGTCGGGGTCGCGGAACTCCAGGATGTAGCCGGCGCCGATGTCCTTGACGCCCTCGTGCGCGATGCCGAGTGAGTCCAGGTGCGCGGCGGCCTCGTCCAGCGCCTCGCGGGAGGAGACGGCGAAGGCCACGTGGTCCAGGCCGGTGCGGTCTTCGCTGAACTCGTCCTCCGACACCGGGCGCAGGCCCAGCAGGGACTCCCCGAGGGCGTAGATGACACCGCCGAAGGCGAAGTCCGGGGCTCCCTCGGCCTGGCCGTCGATGGCGACCGGCAGGGCGAAGACGCTGTCGTAGAACGCCCGGGACCGGTCGATGTCGGTGACGGTGAGCCGGACGTGCGCGTAGTGGGTCGTGGTGATCGGCATGGGCCCGGTGTGCCCGATCCGGACGCTCCCAACCGGACGCACGCGGCTGCACCTGTCGGACCCACCCGGCATCCTGGGCCGGTGGACACCTTCAGCCGCGACGGCCTGACCTTCGACGTCCGGGACGCCGGCCCCGCCGGCGGCCCACCGGTGGTGCTGCTGCACGGCTTCCCGCAGCACGCCGGCAGCTGGGACCGGGTCGCCCCGGTGCTGCACGGCGCGGGTCTGCGCACGCTGGCGCCCGACCAGCGCGGCTACTCCCCCGCGGCCCGTCCACGGGGGCGGCGGGCCTACGTCGTCCGCGAGCTGGTGGACGACGTCCGGGCGCTGCTGGACACCGCCGGGCTGGAGCGTGCGCACGTGGTCGGGCACGACTGGGGCGCGATGGTGGCCTGGGCGCTGGCCGCCTGGCACCCGGACCGGGTGGCCACGCTGACCGCGGTCTCGGTGCCGCACCCGGCCGCGTTCACGAGGTCCTTCCTCACCAGCTCGCAGGGCGTGAAGTCGGCCTACATGGCGTTCTTCCAGCTGCCCGGGGTGCCCGAGGCGCTGCTGACCCGCGGCAACGGAGCCGTCCTGCGCGACCTGCTGGTGCGGTCCGGGATGCCGCGCGCCGACGCCGAGGACACCGTCTCCCGGCTGCGGCCCGCGGGGGCGCTGACCGCGGCGCTGGACTGGTACCGGGCCCTGCCGCTGGGGGTCTCGGACCCGGTGGGCCGGGTCCGGGTGCCCACGCTGCACGTGTGGAGCGACCGGGACGGGTTCCTCGGCCGGGCCGGCACCGAGGCCACCGCCGGCCACGTCACCGGGGAGTACCGGCTGGAGGTGCTCGAGGGCGTGACGCACTGGGTGCCCGAGACCGCCGCCGACCGGCTCGGGGAGCTGGTCACCGCGCACGTGCGGGCCCACGGGTGAACCGGGCGGCGGTGCTGGCCCGCCGGGTCCGGGCCCAGCAGCTGGACCGCTCCACCGGCACCGTCGCGGACACGGCGGTCCTCGACCTCGGCGTGCAGGACACCGGCCCCGACGGCGCGCGCTGGGCGCTGGCCGTCCGCGGCCTGACCGACCCGGAGCCCGCCGACCTGGCCACCGTCTGGTCGCTGCGCGGGGCACCGCACGTCCACCGCCGCGCCGACCTGCCCGGGGTGGCCGCCGCCACCGCCCCCTGGTCCGACGCCGACGCGGCCAAGCGGGTCTTCGACGCGGCGAAGCCGCTGAAGGCGGCCGGGATCGGCGTCCGGGAGGCCCTGGACGTCGTCGCGGCGACCATGCGGGAGGTCGTCACCGCACCGATGGTCAAGGGCGAGCTGTCCGCCGCGCTCACCGCCCGGCTGCCCGCGCCCTACCTGCGGCGGTGCGGCCCCTGCCGGGCGGTGCACACCTTCGAGCAGCCCTTCCGGCTGGCCGCGCTGCGCGCCGGCCTGGAGCTGCAGCCGGGCACCTCGCCGCCGGTGCTGCAGCCGATCCCCGGGTTCACGGTCGCCGAGGCACCGGAAGAGGGGCTCGACGTCGTCCGGGCGTACCTGCGGCTGCACGGCCCGGCCACACCGGCCCAGGTCGCCGCCTACCTGGACGCACCGGTGGCGGAGGTGCGGGCGCACTGGCCCGGGGACGCCGAGCCGGCCGACGTCGAGGGTCAGCGGCGCTGGGTGCTGCCCGGGGGCCCACCCGGCGACCCGGTCCGCGGCACCCGGCTGCTGGCCCCCTTCGACCCGTTCCTGCAGACCCGGGACCGCGAGCTGCTGGTGCCCGACGCGGCCCGGCGGAAGGAGCTCTGGCCCACCCTCGGGCGCCCCGGTGCGGTGCTGGTCGACGGCGAGCCGGCCGGGGTCTGGCGCCCCCGCGCAGCCGGAGGGCGGCTGGCCGTGCTGCTGACCCCGTGGCGGGACGTGCGCCCGGCCGACGTCGAGGACCAGGCCGAGCAGCTGGCCGTCACCCGTGGCCTGGCTCCCGGCGGCGTCACCCTCGGCTGACCGGGTAGGCCCCCGCAGACGCGGGTAGGGCCAGGGCATGACCTCTCCCGCCGACACCGGCCACCTCGACGGACAGACCGTCGCCGTCACCGGCGCGACCGGCAACGTGGGGACGGCGTTCCTGCGCCAGCTCTCCCGCGCCCCGATCGCCCAGGTCCGCGGTCTCTCCCGCCGTCAGGCCCCGGACACCGCGCCGTACGACAGCGTCTTCTGGCACCACACCGACCTCGGCACCCCGGAGAGCGCCACCGTGCTGGCCGAGTTCCTGGACGGCGCGAGCACGCTGGTGCACTGCGCGTGGGCGCTGCAGCCGGGACGCGAGCCCGACCTGCTGCACGAGATCAACGTGGAGGGCACCCGTCGGGTCCTGCACGCCGCCGGTGCCGCCGGGGTCGGGCACGTCGTGGTGCTGTCCTCGCTGGGCGCCTACGCCGGCGGCGACCCGGCCTCGCGGGTGACCGAGGACTTCCCGACCACCGGGGTGCCCAGCGCGCAGTACAGCCGGGACAAGGTCGCCGTCGAGCAGCTGGTCCGGGAGTTCGCCGCCACGCACCCCGACGTCACGGTGACCGTCGTCCGCCCGACGCTGGTGCTGCAGGCCGACGCGGCCAGCGCCATCGGCCGCTACTTCCTGGGCCCGCTGCTGCTCGGCGTGGCCAAGCGGGTGCCCGCCACGATCGCGTCGAGGCTGCCGCTGCCGCTGCCCTCCTCGCTGCACCTGGGCCTGGTGCACGCCGACGACGTCGCCGACGCCCTGGCCCGGATCGTCGACCGCCGCGCAGGGGGTGCCTTCAACCTGTCCGCGGACCCGGTGATGGACGCCGACCAGATCGCGACCGCGCTGGGCACGGTCCGAGTGCCGGTCCCCGGCGCGGTGCTGCGCGCCGGGCTGTCCGCGGCGTTCCACGCCCGGCTGGTGCCCACCGAGCCGGGTTGGCTGGACATCGCCCTGCAGATCCCGGCCCTGGACTCCACCAGGGCGAAGACGGTGCTGGGCTGGGAGCCGCTGCACCGCGGCAACCGGATGCTGCCGGAGTTCGTGGCCGCGCTGTCCCGCGGCGAGGGCGCGCAGGGCCCGGTCCTGCACGGCTGAGCGGCGTCAGCCCCGGGAGGTCCACGCGTCGACGACGTGGCTGACACCGGCGAACGTCGCCGCCGCGGCCTCCGGGCGCAACGCCACGAAGAGGCCGTCGGCCTCGGCGAGGACGGTGTCCGGGGCGTCGGCGGCGGCGACGGTGGCGTGCGCCGTCGTCCGCCTGCCCTCGGTACCGGTGACCCGGGCGTCGAGCACCAGCCGGACGCCCAACCGGACCGGGCGGCGGTAGGTCACGGTCAGGGTGGCGGTGAGACCGCCGGCCCCGGCGACCCGGACGGCCCGGGCCAGCACGTGGTCCAGCAGCATCGCGGTCGTGCCGCCGTGCACCAGCCCGGGTGGCCCCTCGTGCGTCTTCCCCAGGGTCGCGGTGGCGTGCACGCCGTCCCGACCGGCCGACCCCAGCTCCAGGGGCGGCGCGACCGGGCTGCCCGGCCCGTAGACCGGGGAGTACCAGCGCTCCCCGGCCGCCGGGTCGTCGCAGCCGGCGACGTCGCGCAGCCCGCGGGCACCCACCCCCAGCCGGGCGGTCAGCTCCCGGGCCGACGCCGCGACGGCGGCCAGTTCTCCCTCGGGCACCTCGGTGAGCACGCACGCCTCGACCAGCTCGCGCAGCGCCGTCCCGAGCTCGGCGACGGCGGCCCGGCGCTGCTCCCGCGCTGCGCCGGTGAGCAGCTCAGCCACGGGCCATGCCCGCCTCGCGCAGCAGCGCGCCGCCGATGATCACCTTCTGCACCTCGCTGGTGCCCTCGTAGAGCCGGTAGAGCCGGGCGTCCCGGTAGAACCGCTCGACCGGGGTGCTGCGCAGGTAGCCCAGCCCGCCGTGCACCTGCACGGCGCGGTCGGTGGCCCGCCCGACCATCTCCGAGCAGAACAGCTTGGCCGCCGACGGGCCGACCGAGGTGTCCTCGCCGCTGTCGTAGCGGGCCGCGACGTCCACGACCATCGCCCGCGCGGCCAGCAGCTCGGTGTGGCTGTCGGCCAGCATCGCCTGGACCAGCTGGAATCGGCCGATCGGCGCCCCGCCCTGCTTGGCGGTCGCCGCGTAGGCGACCGACTCGTCGAGCACCCGCTGGGCCATCCCCACGCACAGCGCGGCCACGTGCAGCCGGCCGCGGGAGAGCACGGTGAGGGCCTTGGCGTACCCGCGGCCCTCCTCACCGACCAGCGCGTCGGCCGGCACCCGGACGTCGTCGAGGAAGACCTCCGCGGTCCACGCCCCGGACTGGCCGGTCTTGCGGTCGTGCGGGCCGACGGTCACCCCCGGCGTCGAGGCCGGGACGACGAAGGAGGAGATGCCCCGCCCGCCGGTCTGCGCCGGGTCCGAGCGGGCGAAGACGACGAACAGGTCGGCGATCGGGGCGTTGGTGATGTACCGCTTGCCCCCGTCGAGCACCCACCCCTCGCCGTCCCGGCGGGCGGTGGTGCGCAGGCCCGCGGGGTCCGAGCCGGCCTCGGCCTCGGTGAGCGCGAAGGAGCCGATCAGCTCCCCGGCCGCCAGCCCCGGCAGCCAGGCCTGCTTCTGCGCGTCGCTGCCGAACCGGGCCACGACCTGACCGGCGATGCCGTTGTTGGTGCCGAACAGCGAGCGGAAGGCCGGGGAGGTGTAGCCGAACTCGAAGGCCAGCTGCACGTCCTCGCTCATCGTGACGCCGAGGCCGCCGAACTCCTCGGGGAGGGCGTAGCCGAACAGGCCCATCTCCGCCGCGGCCTGCCGCAGATCGTCGGGCACCCGGTCGGTCTCCTCGATCTCCTCCTCGCGCGGGACGACGACGTCGCGCACCAGCCGGCGCACGGCATCCCTGACCTGGGTGAAGTCCTCGGTGTCCACGGCCACATCGTGACCCGGCGACGCGGATCGCGGCCAACCGGCTCCGCTGGGACCGGCAGGGGGGATGATCAGCGGATGCAGGAGCTGGGCGGACGACGTGGCTGAGCGGGACCTGGTGGTCGTGGGGGCCTCCGCCGGGGGTGTGGAGGCGCTGCGCGCCTTCGTGGCCGGGCTCCCCGCCGACCTGCCCGCCGCCGTGCTGGTCGTGCTGCACGTGCCGGCCAACGGCGGCAGCGCGCTGGCCAACGTGCTGTCCCGCTCCTGCGCCCTACCGGTCACACCGGCCGTCCAGGACCAGGAGCTGGTCCGCGGCACGGTGACCGTCGCCGTCCCCGACCGCCACCTGCTGGTCGCCGGCGAGCGGCTGGTGCTGTCCCGCGGGCCCCGGGAGAACGGGCACCGGCCAGCGGTCGACCCGCTCTTCCGCTCCGCCGCCCAGGTCTCCGGTCCTCGCACGCTGGCCGTGGTGCTGTCGGGCACGTTGGACGACGGGGCCGCCGGCGCGCTGGCGGTCGAGCGGCACGGTGGGGTGGTCGTCGTCCAGGACCCGGCCGACGCGCTCTACGACAGCATGCCGCGGGCCGCCCTGCAGGCCACCCTGGCCGCCCGGAGCGCCCCGGCCGACCAGCTCGGCGCCCTGGTCGCCGAGCTGGTCGGGCAACCGGTGCCCGAGCCCGTCGACCCGGCCACCACCAGCGGTACCGAGCCCGACCGGATGAGACTGGAGACCGCGATGGCCGCCTTCGACGAGGAGGCCCTCGGCTCCCCCGACCGCCCCGGGGACCCCGCCGGACTGACCTGTCCGGACTGCGCCGGGCCGTTGTTCTCCATCCCGGAGGAGACCCTGCAGCGCTACCGCTGCCGGGTGGGGCACGCCTGGACGGCGCAGAGCCTGGCCGCCGAGCAGACCTCCGCGGTCGAGGGCGCGCTGTGGATGGCGCTGCGCAGCCTGGAGGAGAAGGCCGACCTCGCCCGCTCGATGGGCACCCGGGCGGCCGCCCGCGGGCACACGCTGACCGCGGGCCGGTTCGTCGAGCAGGCCGACGAGGCGC
The DNA here is from genome assembly GCF_979256525.1 of Klenkia sp. AC732. Classification (NCBI taxonomy): domain Bacteria; kingdom Bacillati; phylum Actinomycetota; class Actinomycetes; order Geodermatophilales; family Geodermatophilaceae; genus Klenkia; species Klenkia sp. AC732. The sequence goes on from NZ_CEEDOS010000020.1 coordinate 70,728, forward strand.
ACGCCTCGGCCCTGCTGCTGCGCCAGCTCCTGCAACGCGCCAGCACCCCCCAGCCCGACGGTGAGCTGGAGGCCGGCGCGTGAGCACCCCCGAGACCGGCCGGGAGCGACCGGCTCTGCCCGTCGACGACAGCGACCCCTCCTTCGAGGCGCTGCTGGAGTGGCTGCGCGAGGTGCGGGGCTTCGACTTCACCGGCTACAAGCGGCCCAGCCTGGTGCGCCGGGTGGCGCGCCGGATGACCGACGTCGGGATCGCCGACTTCGACGTCTACCGGGACCACCTCGAGGTGCACCCCGAGGAGTTCACCGCGCTGTTCAACACGGTGCTGATCAACGTGACCAGCTTCTTCCGCGACCGGGACGCCTGGGAGCACCTGACCACCGAGCTGCTGCCGCCGGTCCTGGCCCGCAACCGGCCGGTGCGGGGCTGGTCCGCGGGCTGCGCCACCGGCCAGGAGGCCTACAGCCTGGCCATCGCGCTGGCCGAGGCGATGGGCCCGGAGGCGTTCCGCCGCAGGGTCAAGATCTACGCCACGGACGTCGACGAGGAGGCCCTCGCCGTCGCCCGGACCGCCAGCTACCGGGAGGCCGAGCTGGCGGGCCTGCGCCCGGACCAGGTGGAACGCTGGTTCACCCGCGACGGCGACCGCTGGACGGTCTCCAAGGACCTGCGCCGGGCGGTCATCTTCGGGCGCAACGACCTGGTGCAGGACGCCCCGATCAGCCACATCGACGTGCTCATGTGCCGCAACGCGCTGATGTACCTCAACGCCGAGACCCAGGCCCGGGTCGTCGGCCGGCTGCACTTCGCGCTGGAGCCGCACGGCGTGCTGTTCCTGGGCAAGGCCGAGATGCTGCTGTCGCACTCCGCCCTGTTCAGCCCCGTGGACCTGGGCCGCCGGCTGTTCCGCCGGCGCGCCGACGTGCTGCCGCCACGCCAGCGCGTGCCCGGGCCGGTCGAGCCCCTGGACCACGACGCCCGCTGGCAGCGGCTGCGCACCGAGGCGGTGCTGGCCGGGCCGCTGCCCCAGGTCGTCATCGACGCCGAGGGCAGGCTGGCGCTGACCAACCACCAGGCCGACCGGTTGTTCGGCCTGGACGCCCGGGACGTCGGCAAGCCCTTCCAGGACCTGGAGCTGTCCTACCGGCCGCTGGAGCTCCGCTCCCACCTGGAGCAGGCCGTCGGCGAGCGGCGGGCGCTGTCCGTGCGCGGCGTGGAGGCCTCGCTGTCCGGTGGCGAGACGACCGTGCTGGACGTGCAGGTCGTGCCGCTGTCCGACCACGACGGCTCCCCGCTGGGAGCCAGCGTCGTCTTCGAGGACGTCAGCCGGTACCGCGCGCTGCAGCTGGAGCTGGAGTACGCCAACCGGCAGCTGGAGAGCGCCTACGAGGAGCTGCAGTCCACCAACGAGGAACTGGAGACGACGAACGAGGAGCTGCAGTCGACGGTGGAGGAGCTGGAGACCACCAACGAGGAGCTCCAGTCCACCAACGAGGAGCTCGAGACGATGAACGAGGAGCTGCAGTCGATGAACGACCAGCTCCACACCGGCAACGACGAGCTGCGCGGGGAGACCGAGCAGGCCGTCAAGCGGTGGGACTTCGTCAGCGCGGTGCTGGGCAGCCTGCGCGCCGGCGTGGCGGTGCTGGACGCCGACCTGTCCCTGGTGGCCTGGAACGGCGCGGCCGAGGAGCTGTGGGGTGTCCGGGAGGACGAGGCGCTGGGCCGGTCGCTCACCGACCTGGACATCGGCCTGCCGGTCGTCGAGCTGCTGCCGCTGCTGGACGGCTCCCGGTCGGGCACCGGGCACAGCGTCGTCCGGGTGCCGGCGGTCAACCGCCGCGGCCGGCAGGTCACCGTGCAGGTCACGGTGAGCCCGCTGACCGGCGTCCGGGGCGCGGGCACGGTGCTGGTGATGGACCCCGTCGAGGGCTGACGGGCGGGCCGGCCGCCCGCCGGGTCAGGACCCCGACATCCAGGGGCCCAGGCCCAGGCGCGCCCCGCCCTCGACGAGCAGACCCGCCAGGTCGCGCAGCTTGACGTTGTGGGTGTTGCTCAGGGCGACCAGCCGGGCGAAGGCCTCGTCGGCGGTGCCCCCGTGGTGGGCCATGACGATGCCCTTGGCCTGCTCGATGACCGCCCGGGAGGTGAGTGCCTGCCGCAGGTGCTCGGTGAGCGAGCGCAGCGACTGACGCTGGGAGACCTGCTCCAGCACAGCGGCCACCGCCGAGGCGACCAGCTCGCCCACCCGGCGGTCCCGCTCGCCGAAGGCGTCGACCTGCGCGGCGTACACGTTCAGCACCCCCAGGGTGGCCTCGCCGGCGACCACCGGCAGGCCCAGCACGCTGCGCACCCCGGTCCCGCCGGCCGCCGCGGCCAACCGCGGGAAGCGGTCGTCGGCCAGCAGGTCGCCCGTCGCGACCGTCTGCCCCGACTCGTACGCCGCCAGGCACGGCCCCTCGCCGATCCGGTACATCAGGCCGTCGAGCTCCTGCGCCGACCGCGAGTCCGAGGCCAGCTGCTGCGGGTCCGCCGGAAACCCCACGGTGATGCTCGCGGAGTCGGCCGCGCCCACGGCGTCCCGGACGATGCCCGACAGCTGGGCCAGCACGGCCTGCCGGTCCTCCTCACCGACGGGCACCACGCACAACCGGGCGACCGCGGCGGCGACGGCGAGGTCGCGGTCGTCGTCGCCGTCGGCGGTCGGACCACCGCGGAGGGCGGCGGGCAGCCACACCCAGCGCACCCGGTCCCCAGACCCGCTCCTCTCCAGCACCCCCACCGCGTCCACGACGGTCGACTCGCCGGCGCGCGGCTGGACCGGGAGCACGACCCGGGCCTCCGCCTGGCCCGACGACAACGAGCTCAGGGCAGCCCGCAGCGGCCCGCGGCGGTCGGCGGCGACGAAGACCGCCAGCGGCTTGCCGGACAGTCGCTCGACCGGGGTCGCCAGCATGCGGGCCGTGGCCCCGTCGGCCTCCTGGACGGTCCCCCGCAGGTCGGTGACGAACTGGCAGACCGGGACCAGGGAGGAGACCCGCTCCCGCCAGCGCTGCTCCTCCTGGTGCCGCTCCACGACGGCGGCGAGCTGGTCCTCGTACTCCTTCAGCGCCTCGTCGGCGACCCGGAGCTCCTCCTGGGCGACGTCGAGCTCGCCGAGGGCCGCCAGCATGTCGGCGAAGACCGAGCCGGCCCGCTGGGTGGGCAGGACGGGGGGTGCGGGCTGCGACCTGGCCTCGGGTACCGCTGGTGTCCGTGCCACGCCCGCCTCCCAGTTCCGGGTGCCCCCGGGTCCGTCGAGCCTAGACGGCCCCGGCGGATCCGGAACCTCGGGACGGCCGACCCGGCCCGCACGCGACGACCGGGTCCCGGTTGGCCCCGCCGCACCGGGGGTCGGCATCCTGGTCGCCGTCGCCGCGCCCGGTGGCGGTCGGCGGGGTCCCCGTCGGTGGCGGGGCGCGGGACACGAGGAGAGGGGACGACCGTGGGCGAGGTGGTCGTGCTGCGACACGGGGAGACCGAGTGGAGCCGGAGCGGGCAGCACACGAGCGTCACCGACCTGCCCCTGCTGCCCGAGGGCGAGGCCCAGGCGCGGGCCGTGCGCGGGCCGCTGTCCCGACGCCGGTTCGTCGAGGTGCGGGTCAGCCCGCGCGAGCGGGCCCGGCGGACGGCCGAGCTGGCCGGGCTGGCCACCGACACCGTGGACCCGGACCTGGTCGAGGTCGACTACGGCCGCTGGGAGGGGCGGACCACGCCGGACATCTCCGCCGAGCTGGGCCGCACGTGGTCGCTGTGGACCGACGGCACCGAACCCGGTGACACCCCCGGGGAGAGCCTGGCCGAGGTGGCCGCCCGGGTCGACCGGGTGCTGGAGCGGGTCCGCCCGCACCTGACCGACGGGGACGTCGCCCTGGTCGCCCACGGCCACGTGCTGCGGGTGCTCACCGCCCGGTGGCTGGGACTGGCCCCCGAGGCCGGGTCGCTGTTCGCGCTGCACGCCGGGTCCTACGGGGTGCTGGGCCACGAGCACGACCGTCCGGTGCTCAGCGGCTGGAACGTCGCGACCGACCACTAGGCCCGGCGGGGTGCCCGCGCACTCAGGGGACGGGCGCTCAGGGGACGGGCGCTCAGGGGACGGGGAGCAGCTCCGGCTCGGCCGGCGGCCGGGCGGCGGCCGGGCGACCGAACAACCAGCCCTGTCCCAGGTCGACCCCCAGGTCGCGGACCTGGTCGGCGCGCTCGGCGGTCTCCACGCCCTCGGCCACGACCACCGCGTCCAGCGAGTGCGCCAGGGTGACCAGGGACCCGACCACGGCCCGCGCGGCCGCGTCGTCCAGCCGGTTGACCAGTGCCTTGTCCAGCTTCACCACGTCCGGACGCACCGCGGCCACCAGCGCCAGGCTGGACCAGCCCACGCCGACGTCGTCCAGGGCCACCCGCCAGCCCAGGGAGCGCTGGTGCTCGAGGACGGCGAGCAGGTGGCCGCGGTCGCGGGCGGCGTGCGCCTCCACGACCTCGAAGACCAGCTGCCCCGGCGTCAGACCGCTGTCGTGCACCGCCTGCTCGGTGCCGGCCAGGCACACCGCGGGCCGGTAGACCGCCTCGGGACTGCTGTTGACGTACAGGTCCGCCTCGCCCAGCCAGCCGGCGGCCCCGGAGATGGCGGCCTCTCGCGCCCACCGGTCGAGCCGGTCCCCCCAACCGGCGGCCGCCGCCAGGAAGAACAGGTCGCCACCGCCGACCTCCCGGCCGTCGACCCCACCGCGCAGCAGCGCCTCGTAACCGGTGACCCGACCGTCGGCCAGGTCCACGACGGGCTGGTAGACCGGCCACAGCCGGGCACCGGTCAGCAGGCCGACCTCCACGGTGACGCCGCGACGGGCCAGCTCGACCGAGAGCGTGGGCGCGGCCAGCAGCTGGGCGGCCAGCGCGACGCCGTCGTCGGAGTCGGGGTCGGTGGCCACCCGGACCGCGTCGGTCTCGGCGGCCGACAGCTCCCGGGCCAGCCGGGCCAGCAGCCGGTCGAAGCGCCGGGCGTCCAGCGGGCTGCTGTCGTCGACCACGTCGAGCAGGCCGGGCAGCAGCTCGGCGTTGAGGCCCAGCGCGGTGGCCGTGCGGGCGATCGCGGGCAGCACGTGCGGGACCGGGCTGGCCAGCAGCAGGCGGGCGACCCGGCCGGGCCGGGGCCAGCGGGGAGACGACGGCTCGGTGGCTCCGGTCACCCACCGAGGATGTCCGACACGCCCGGCCGCCCTGGTCAGGCGCGCGGGGTGCGACGATGATGGAGCGTCAACAGTGTTGTTGCCGTTCGCCCTGCACAGCCGCCGGGTCCTTGGGTGTGGCCTTCCCCACGACTGTCGGCGTGTCGCCTCGGAGAGGCGACGCCGGGACGCCCGTCGATCAGCTGACGGTCTAAAGTCAGACACATGGCAGCCCTCTCAGCCCCGGAGGTCACCCGCCCCAGTCGCGGTGGCCGGCCGCGTGACCCCTCCCGCGACGGAGTCATCAGGGCCGCGATCCTGCGCCTGCTGGCCGACGTGGGCTACAACGCCCTGACCATGGACGCGGTCGCCGCCGAGGCCGGCGTCGGCAAGGCGACGATCTACCGCCGGTGGCGCACCAAGTCCGACCTCGTGGTCGACACCATCGCCGAGATGAACCGCGCGGAGACCCAGCTGCCCGACACCGGCAGCCTCGAGGCCGACCTGCGTCAGCTGCTGCGCTCGCTGGTGCACGTCGTGAACGGCCCCCTGGGCGCCGCGTCGCTGTCCCTGCTCTCGACGCTGCCGCACCAGCCGGCCCTGGCCGAGGCGTTCCGCACCGGCCCGCTGGGCCAGTGGACCGAGTCCTTCCGTGAGGTCTGGGGCCGGGCCGAGGCCCGCGGCGAGGTCCGCCCGGGCCTGGTCGGCTCCGCCGTCGCGGACTCCGCGTCCGCCCTGGTCGTGCAGCGCTGGCTGCTCACCGGCGAGCCGCTGGACGAGGCCTACGCCGACCAGGTCGTCGACACCGTGGTGATGCCCCTGGTCGCCCGGCGTTGCACCGAGGGCGCCTGACCCCAGCGTCTGACCCCAGCGCCCGCCCCGAGACCAGCGGCCCGTCCTCTCCCCCGGAGGGCGGGCCGCTGTCGTCGGCGGGTCAGCCGGCGAACCGGCGCAGTCGCAGGCTGTTGCCCACCACCAGCACCGAGGACGCCGCCATCGCCAGGCCGGCCAGCACCGGGTTCAGGAACCCCAGCGCCGCCAGCGGCACGAGTGCGACGTTGTAGGCGAAGGCCCAGAACAGGTTCACCTTGATGGTGGCCAGCGTGGCCCGGGACAGCCGGACCGCGCTCACCGCGGCGCCCAGGTCGGCCCGCACCAGGGTCAGGTCGCTGGCCTCGATCGCCACGTCGGTCCCGGTGCCCATGGCCAGTCCGAGGTCGGCCTGGGCCAGTGCCGGGGCGTCGTTGACGCCGTCGCCGACCATGGCGACCACCCGGCCGCGGGCCTGCAGCTCCCGGACGACGTCGACCTTGCCCTCGGGCAGCACCCCGGACACGACCTCGCCGGCCTCGGGGTCCAGCCCGACCTGGCGGGCGACGGCGGCGGCCGCACCGGCGTTGTCCCCGGTCAGCAGCACCGGTGACAGCCCGAGTGCCCGCAGGTCGGCGATCGCGGCGGCACTGGTGGGCTTCACCGTGTCGGCGACGACGAGCACGCCGTGCACGGCACCGTCCCAGGCGACCAGGACCGCGGTGCGGCCGGCCTGCTCGGCCGCGGTGACGGCGTCGGCCAGCTCGGCCGGGACCGGTCCGGGCATCTCCCCCACCCGGCCCACGACGACGGACCGGTCCTCGACGGTGCCCTGCACCCCGCGGCCCTGCCGGGAGGCGAAGTCCACGACCTCGGGCAGCGGTACGGGGGCGCCGGCGACGACGGCCCGGGCGATGGGGTGCTCGGAGCCGGCCTCGACCGCGGCGGCCAGCCGCAACGCGTCCGGGTGGCCGTGGACCTCCAGCAGGGCCATCTCCCCGGTGGTGACGGTGCCGGTCTTGTCCAGCACCACGGTGTCCACGCGGCGGGTGGACTCCAGGACCTCGGGGCCCTTGATGACCACACCCAGCTGGGCGCCCCGGCCGGTGCCCACCAGCAGCGCGGTGGGGGTGGCCAGGCCCAGCGCGCACGGGCAGGCGATGACCAGCACGGCGACCGCGGAGGTGAAGGCCGCGGCGACGTCCCCGGTGACCAGCAGCCAGACCACCAGGGTGGTCAGCGCGACCGCGAGCACGACCGGCACGAAGACCGCCGACACCCGGTCGGCCAGCCGCTGGACGGGGGCCTTGCCGCTCTGCGCGGCGGTGACGAGGCGGCCCAGCGCGGCCAGCGTGGTCTCCCCGCCGACCCGGTCGGCCTCGACGACCAGCCGGCCCCCGACGTTGACCGTGGCGCCGGTGACCCGGTCGCCGACGCCGACCTCGACCGGCACCGACTCCCCGGTCAGCATCGAGGCGTCCACGGCCGAGGAGCCGGAGACCACGACGCCGTCGGTGGCCACCTTCTCCCCCGGCCGGACGACGAACCGGTCGCCCACGGCGAGCCGGGAGACCGGGACCCGGACCTCGACGCCGTCGCGGAGGACCGCGGCGTCCTTGGCACCCAGGGCCAGCAGCGAGCGCAGCGCGGCGCCGGACCGGCGCTTGGCGCGGGACTCGGCGTACCGGCCGGCGAGCAGGAAGACGGTGACCGCGGAGGCGACCTCCAGGTAGAGCTCGCTGGTGCCGGCACCCTGCTCGGCGAGCAGGTGGAACTCCATCCGCATGCCGGGCATCCCGGCGTCGCCGAGGAAGAGCGCGTAGAGCGACCACAGGTACGCCGCGACGATGCCGATCGACACCAGGGTGTCCATCGTGCTGGCGCCGTGCCGGGCGTTGACGACGGCGGCGCGGTGGAAGGGCCAGGCCCCCCAGACGGCGACCGGGCTGGCCAGTGTGAGCGCCAGCCACTGCCAGTTCTCGAACTGCAGCGCGGGCACCATGGACAGCACCAGCACGGGCAGCGCGAGGGCGGTGGAGACGACCAGCCGCTGGCGCAGCGACCGGTCCTCGGCCGACGGCGCGTCGTCGTCAGTGGCTCCGGCGGTGGCTCCGGCGTCGGGCTCGTCGTCCGCCGGAGGGGCGGGGACGGTGGCCGCGTAGCCGGCGGCGGAGACGGTGGCCAGCAGCCGCTGGGTGTCCACCAGGGCCGGGTCGTAGCGGACGGTGGCGGCCTCGGTGGCGTAGTTGACGCTGGCCTGGACGCCGTCGACCTTGTTGAGCTTGCGCTCGATCCGGGTGGCGCACGAGGCGCAGGTCATCCCGGTGACGTCGAGCCGCACCTCCGAGGGCAGCTCGACCGGGCCCGCCGTCACTGCGGGTCGGCGGAGTAGTCCCCCGCCTCCGCCACGGCGGCCTGGACCTGCTCGGTGGTGACGTCCTGGCCGGTGACCCGGAGCGTGCCGCTGGACAGGTCGACGTCCACGCCGGTGACGCCGGCGAGCTCGGACACCTCCTCGGTGACCGAGGCGACGCAGTGCTGGCAGGTCATGCCGGAGACGGTGAAGGTCTGGGTCTGCACGGAGTTCCTCCTGGTGGGTGCGGCTGGGACGGCGCGGTCAGCGCCGGACGAGGCGGGCGATCGCGGCCGAGGCCTCGGCGATCTTGGCGTCGGCGGCGGCGCCGTCGTCCTGGGCGCTGCTGGCGACGGCGTCGCGCACGCAGTGCCCGAGGTGGTCGTCGAGCAGGCCCAGGGCGACCGCCTGCAGGGCGCTCGTCGCCGCCGAGACCTGGGTCAGGACGTCGATGCAGTACGTGTCGTCCTCGACCATCCGCGCGATGCCGCGGACCTGACCCTCGACCCGGCGCAGCCGCGCCAGGACCTGGTCCTTGTTGCCCTCGTAACCGTTCATGCCAGTGAACATACCCCTAGGGGGTAGGGGTGTCGACCAGACCGGCGTCCCGCCGGGTCACCAGCCGCGCGTGCCCACCTCCCCCTTGAACGGCCCCACCACCTCGTCGGTGATCCAGCCGCCGTAGAAGTCCCCGGCCTGGGCGCGGACGGTCTCGCCGTCGACGGTGGCCCGGTCGAGCTTGGAGGGGTAGAACGCCACCGCACCGCGCAGGTGCTCGTACCCGGGGGTGGGCCGCTCGTAGGACCAGCCCACGGCCGGGTGCCGGACCCCGTCGACGACGGCGTCCCAGTAGGTGGCCACGCCCTTCCACTCGCACCAGCTGGCGCCGTCGGCGCGCTGCAGGACGCCGTCGGCGACGTCCTCGCGCGGGACGTAGTAGACCGGCGGGTGGCTGGTCTCGCAGACCCGGGCGGCCCGGGTGGTCGTGGCGATCACGGCGCCGCCGAGGACGACCTCGACGCGACGGGGGGTGACGTCGGCGGACGGGGGCCGCGGGTAGTCCCAGACGGACTCCTGGCCGGGGCCGGCGGGATCGGGGCGGGTGGGTCGCGGGTGCATCACGCACCCGAGTGTGCGCCCGACGTCAGCGGTTGCGGTGCCGGACCTTCTGCACGACGACGAAGGTGACCAGCAGACCGGCAGCGGCCATCGCGGCCTGCCCCGCCGGGGTGGTCAGGAAGTGCTGCACCCGGACCTTGGCCTCGGCCTGCAGCCGCTTCGGGCTGCTCCGGTAGACCAACTGGTCCAGCGTGGCCGCCAGGGACTCACGGGCGGCGTCGATCTCCTGCTGGATCTGCTCGGGGCTGCGCGGCACGGGCACAGCCTGCCACGTCCGCGCGTTCCCCACCTGCGCTCAGCCCAGTTGGTCCATCGCCTCGGCCCGGAACTGGGCCAGGAACTGGTCCCGGGTGATCCCCCGGCGCTCGGCCTCCCGGTCGCAGAGCATGGCGATGACCAGCGAGGACTGCCGCACGACGTCGGCCCGCAGGTCCTCACCCAGCCCGGCCAGGACCGCCGTCCAGGCCGTCCAGTCGCCCTCCCCGGCGGCCTCGGCCATCTCCAGCACGATCCCGAACCGGCGCAACGCCTCCAGGTCAGCCACGTCCACGACGGTAGCCGCGGCACCGGGCCCTCCTAGACTCCCCCGCACGCGGGAGTGGTGTAACGGCAGCCACGCCAGCCTTAGGAGCTGGTGCCCTCGGGCGTGCGGGTTCGACTCCCGCCTCCCGCACGACAGGTCGGAGGACCCCATGAGCGCCCGATTCGCCGAGCTCGCCTTCCGGGAGACCCCGATGGGCGAGATCAGCCTGCGCCGACGCCGCGACCCGCGCCTGGACGTCGACGTCTTCGAGGTCAAGCTCGGCGAGGAGTTCCTCATGTCGAGCCTGTTCACCGCCGGCGAGGTCGCCCTCGCCGACCTGGGGCTGGCCCAGGCAGGACCCGGTCCGCTGGACGTCGTCGTCGGCGGGCTGGGGCTGGGCTACACCGCGCGGGCCGCGCTGACCGACCCCCGGGTCGGCTCGCTGACGATCGTCGAGGCGCTCGAGGACGTCGTCGACTGGCACCGGCGGGACCTGCTGCCCGACACCGCGGGCCTGGTGCACGACCCGCGTGTACGCGTGGTGACCGCGGACTTCTTCGCCCTGGTCGACTCCCCCGGCGGCCTGGACCCGGCGACCCCGGGTCGGCTCTTCGACGTGGTGCTGCTCGACGTCGACCACACCCCCACCCACCACCTGCACCCCAGCCACGCCGGCTTCTACGCCCCCGAGGGGCTGCGCCGGCTGCTGCGGCTGCTCCGGCCCGGCGGGGTCTTCGCCCTGTGGTCCGACGCCGCGGACCCGGCGTTCGCGCAGGTGCTGGCCGGGGTCGCGGCCCGCAGTGCGGTGCACGAGGTGGTCTTCGCCAACCCGCTGACCGGCGGGACGTCGTCCAACGTGGTCTTCACCGCGCGGCCCACGACGACCTGAGCCGGGGACCCGGCGCGCCCCCGGGGGGCGCGCCGGCATCCTCAGCGTGCGCGTCGGGGGACGAGCTTGAGCAGTGCGATCCCGGCGAAGAGCAGGGTCACCGCCGCGACGAGCACGGCGAGGGTCTCGAAGCCGGTGTAGGCCAGGGTGGACGACCCCCCGACGCCACTGGCGGTCACGTAGCCCGCGTTGTTGTACATGGGTACCTCCTCTCGGGGTGTCAGGCCGCAGTCGGCTGGACTGCGGGTGCGATGTGGTGCCAGGTCGCCTCGCGCCGACGCAGGACGTCGACGAGGGACCGGATGAAGACGGCCTGGAGGACCAGGTCGTAGAGGAGCTCGGGGAGCAGCGGCAGGGCGAGGGCCTGGGCCCGGCGGCCCGCGCGGGCCACGGTCACCACGCGCTCGACGAGGAACACCAGCCCGACGCCGGTCCAGAACAAGCTCAGCCGCGGCGCGCCGCCGGCGGACAGCACGACCGCCGTCACCAGCAGGTAGGCCTGGAAGGCCAGCACACCCAGGCCCATGCCCACCTGCTGACCCCAGTAGCGCAGGGTCACCCGGGACAGGCCGTAGTTGCGGAGGTTCTCCATCGCCCCGCGCTGCCAGCGCATCCGCTGCGCCCAGAGGTCGCCCAGGGTCGGCATGATCTCGGTGACGACGGCACACGCGGCCGGGCTGGTGAGCCGCCAGCCCAGCGTCTTCAGCGCCAGGGTCAGCTCGTTGTCCTCGGTGAGGGCCAGCGTGTCGTACACCTGGCCCCGGGTGCCCGGCAGGAGCGTGCCCCGGGCCTCGGCGACCTGACGGAGGGCCGCGACCCGGAAGAGGGTCCCGGTCCCGGTCAGGACCATCACCCGCCCGGTGCGGGAGACGTCGCGGCTGTAGCGGGTGTACTCGTTGCGCTGCAGCTGACCCAGCAGGCCCGCACCCGGCCGGCCGTAGAAGAGACCGCCGGCGGCGCCGGTCTCCGGCGAGCCCTCCAGGCTCGCGGTCGCGGCTTCCAGGAAGCCCGGCGCCAGCTCGGTGTCGGCGTCCATGACGAGCACGAGGTCGTCGTCCGCGAGGTCCGGTGAGGGCGCACTGCCCGCGCTCGACCGGCGGTCCGGTCCCCGCTCGCCCACGTGCGGCGGCGGGGCGGTGTCGCCACGGCGGTCACTGGTCGCCGACCGGCGGAACCGGCGCTCGAGAGCCTGGTTCAGCGCCCCCGCCTTCTTGTCGGTGTTGCCCACCGTCTCCACGACCTCGGCGCCCGCGGCACGTGCGATCGCGACGGTGTCGTCGGTGCAGTTGTCCGCGACGACGACCACCCGGTCCGGCCGTCGGGTCTGCGCCTGCAGCGCCCGGAGCGTCGTCCCGATGGAGGCCGCCTCGTCGTGCGCGGGGACGAGCACCACCACACGCGCTGTCGAGGTGGTGCTCACGCCGGGGGCCTCCGTCACCGAACCTCCTGGTCAGCGGCGTGGGACTCTCCCTCGACGCGGGTCCAGTGAAGGCCCGCACCGGACGTCACACCAGCCCCACCAGCCCCCACCACCCCCTCGGGTGACGCTGGGTGCACCCCGGGAGGCAGCTTCACCCGGACGGGTGGGCCCGCCGACCGCCGCCTCGTGACACACCGGGCCCGTGCCGACGACGACCAGGTGACGACCTCCGTGCGCCCTGCCGCCCTGGGGGACGACGCCGCCCTGGCCACCCCCGGGTGGGCGCGCCCCTCCCTGCCGGCTGCCCGCCCCACCCCCGCGAGCCCGCCCACCACCCCCGCCAAGGAGGAGCGGCTCGGGGACGTGCTCGTCCGCACCGGGGTGCTGACCGCGGCGCAGCTGGAGGAGGGCCTCGCGCAGGGCCGTCGGGTCGGCGAGCCGCTGGGTGCCGTGCTGATGGCCAAGCAGTGGATCACCCGTCGCCAGCTCTACGTGGCCCTCGCCGACGTGTGGGGCGCCGAGATGGCCTTCGTCGACCCGGTCGAGGTCGACCCGGACCTCGCCGGCCTCTTCCCCTACCCGCAGCTGGCCCGCGAGATGTGGGTGCCGCTGCGCACCGAGCTGGGCCCCGACGGGCAGGTGCAGGTCGTCGTCGCCACCTCCGGGCGGCCCTCCGAGCACATCGCCGCCGAGGTCGCCGAGCGCACCGGCGTCGACCGGGTGCACCAGGTCGTCACCACCGACTGGGACGTGCAGCGCGCGCTGCGCACCGTCTGGCGCGAGGAGGTCGTGCACGAGGCGGTGTCCTCGCTGGCCGAGCGCCGGCCCGAGGAGTCCGCCTCCACCGTCTTCACCTGGCCCCAGGTCGCCAGCGCCGTCGTCGCGGCGCTCGCCGTCGTCATCGGACTGGTGCTGGACGCACCCACCACGGTCGTCGTCCTGCTCGCCGTCATCAACGTGACCATCGGGCTGTCCGTGGGCGCCAAGGCGCTGATCAGCACCGTCGGGACGGCGTCGGAGACCGTCGAGCAGGTGACCGAGGAGGAGGTCGCGGCCCTCGTGGACGCCGACCTGCCCCGCTACACGATCCTGGTCCCGGTCTACAAGGAGGCCGGCATCGTCGGCCTGCTGATGAAGAACCTGTCCTCGCTGGACTACCCGCGGGAGAAGCTGGAGATCCTGCTCCTGCTGGAGGAGGACGACCCGGAGACCCTGGCCGCCGCGCTGGCCGCCGCACCGCCGGACATCGTCCGCATCCTGGTCGTGCCGCACTCCATGCCCAAGACCAAGCCGCGCGCCTGCAACGTCGGGCTGTCCTTCGCCCGCGGCGACCTGGTGGTCATCTACGACGCCGAGGACCGGCCCGACCCCGACCAGCTCAAGAAGTCCGTCATCGCCTTCCGCAAGGGCGGGGAGGACCTGGTCTGCGTGCAGGCGGCGCTGAACTACTTCAACGCCGAGGAGAACCTGCTCACCCGCATGTTCACCCTCGAGTACTCCTCGTGGTTCGACTACACGCTGCCCGGCCTGGACGCGTTGCGGCTGCCCATCCCCCTGGGCGGCACCAGCAACCACTTCCGCGCGGACATGCTGCGCGAGCTGGGTGGCTGGGACCCCTTCAACGTCACCGAGGACGCCGACCTCGGCGTCCGGTCCTCGGCGCGTGGCGGGCGTGTCACGGTGGTCAACTCGACCACCTACGAAGAGGCCAACATGGCGGTCGGCAACTGGATCCGGCAGCGCAGCCGCTGGATCAAGGGCTACATGCAGACGTTCCTGGTGCACACCCGGCACCCGATGCGCCTGGTCCGCCAGATCGGCCTGCGGCAGGCGATCGGCTTCCTGCTCACCATCGGCGGCACGCCCGCGACGTTCCTGCTGACCCCGGTCCTGTGGGTCCTGTTCGTGCTCTACCTGGCGTTCCCGCGCCAGTTCAGCCCGGCGCTGCCGCCGTGGCTGGAGTACGTCAGCCTGGCCAACCTGCTCATCGGCAACGGGATGATCGTCTACCTGAGCCTGCTGGCCGGCTTCAAACGCCGCAGCTACGGCCTGGTCGGCTACGCACTGCTCTCGCCGTTCTACTGGATGCTGCACTCGGTGGCCTCCTACAAGGCCGCCTGGCAGCTGGTCACCAAGCCCTTCTACTGGGAGAAGACCCAGCACGGGCTCACCAGCCACACCCAGGACGACGGGGCCGACGGGGCCCACGGCGACCCCGCCGAGGACCACCCGACCGAGGCCACCGCCGACGGCGCCGGGCCCGCCCCCGACGGGTCACCGCCGAGCCCGCCCCCCGCTCCGCACGAGGCGGCGTCCGCGGTGCCGGCGCTGACCCGGGTGCCCGCCGCGCAGGCGCTGCCGGTGCTCGCGGTGCTGGCCGCCGCGACCGCCGTCGCCGCTGCCGCCGCGCAGGAGCCGTCCGCGCAGGACCCTGCACC